>JANLQC010000342.1:0-6236 GCA_031367575.1 Betaproteobacteria bacterium
AAGTGCGAAATATCAACGGCACCCATGATGAAAAGCACCGCATCCGCTCCCATTGCCCGCGCTTCGACAATTTGGTACGGATCGATGATGAAGTCTTTTCGAATAACGGGCAGGCTGCATGCCGCGCGCGCGGCCACCAGATCCGCGACCGAACCCTGAAAATAGTCGCGATCCGTCAACACCGACAGGCAGGTCGCACCATGGCGTTCATAGCTTTGCGCATACGCGATGGGGTCAAACGACCCGCCAAGTTTTGCCCGGAATTGGCCGACACTCGGGCTGGCGCGCTTGATTTCCGCGATTACCGCGACCTTGCCTGCGGCGTGACGGGCGCGAATCGCGGCGACAAAATCGCGCACCGGCGGGGCGGCCTCGGCCTGCATGCGCATGGCATCCAACGAGACGATTTGCTGCGCGTTGGATACTTCAAGATATTTGGTCGCGAGAATTTTTTGCAGGATATCGGACATTAAGTCGGAAATTCGGTTGTGAATTTGATCAATTGATCCAGCTTTGTCCGCGCCTGACCCGATTCAATGACCTCGCGCGCCTTGGCTACGCCGCCCCACAAGTCGCTGGCGATCCCGGATACATAAATGGCCGCCCCGGCATTCAGCATCACGATGTCGCGTGCGGGTCCGGCCTGATTGTCGAGTGCCGCACGCACCATTTTTGCCGAGTCGTCCTTGTCGGCCGCCATCAAGGATTCAATCGATGCCGTATCCATTCCAAATTGCCTGGGCTCGATCTTGAATTCGGTGATGAACCCGCGTTTGAGTTCCGCGACCAAGGTTGGACCGCCAAGCGAGATTTCGTCGAGGCCATCTTCGCCATGCACCACCATCACATGCGTCGAGCCCAATTCCTTTAACACGCGCGCCTGAATGCCGACCAGATCACCGTGAAACACCCCCATCACCTGATTCGGTGCGCCCGCCGGATTGGTTAGCGGCCCCAGAATATTCAGAATGGTGCGCATGCCCAATTCCTTGCGAACCGGGGCGGCGTATTTCATCGCCGGATGATGGTTCGGCGCGAACATGAAGCCGAGACCGACCTGCCTGATACTCTCGGCCACCTGCGCGGCAGTGAGATTTACGTTCACGCCAAGCGTTTCCAGCACATCCGCGCTGCCGGATTGTGACGACACGGAGCGGCCGCCATGCTTCGCGACCTTGGCTCCGGCCGCCGCCGCCACGAACGCCGCGGCGGTGGAAATATTAAAGGTATGCGCCTTGTCGCCACCGGTGCCGCAGGTATCCACCAGATTTGGCATTTCGCCGACATCCACCTTGGTGGCGAATTCGCGCATCACTTGCGCCGCTGCGGCAATTTCGGATACCGATTCGGTCTTGACATGCAAGCCCATCAGAATCGCTGACAACTGCACCGGCGTGACTTTGCCTTCCATCACCTGACGGAACAAATCGACCATTTCATCGAAGAATATTTCGCGTTTGTCGGACAGTCGATTGATCGCTTCTTGCGGGGTAAACATGATTACACCTTCACATTCAGAAAATTTTTCAATAACGCATGGCCGTGTTCGGTCATGATCGATTCGGGATGAAACTGCACGCCCTCGATCGGCAGCGTCTTGTGGCGCACACCCATGATTTCGCCGTCATCGGTCCAGGCGGTGACCTCCAGACAATCCGGTTTGCTGGCGCGCTCGATCACCAGCGAATGGTAGCGGGTGATGCGATAGGGAGACGGCAAACCGGCGAACACACCGGCACCCGTGTGGGTCATTTGCGAAGTCTTGCCGTGCATCAGCGTCTGCGCGTGAACAATTCTGCCGCCGAACGCCTGACCGATGCATTGATGACCGAGACAGACACCGAAAATCGGTATCTTTCCGGCAAATTTTTCGACGGTGGCGACGGAAATTCCCGCTTGCAGGGGCGCACACGGGCCGGGCGAAATCACGATTCGTTGCGGTGCGATTTTCTCGATTTCGGCGATACTGATTTCGTCGTTGCGCTTGACCAGCACTTGTTCGCCAAGTTCGCCAAAATATTGCACGAGGTTGAAGGTAAAGGAGTCGTAGTTGTCGATCATCAGTAACATGACAAGATCCTTCGACTGCGCGCCTGCGGCACTACGCTCAGAGCCTGCCCCGGACTCGATCCGGGGACGAACGGAAAGTGCGCCGTTCGGTTGTCGATCATGAGCAGCATGTTTTATCTCCTCACGATGGGTTGGTGTCGATGCCGACGGAGACCATCTCCGCCGCACGCAGCAAGGCGCGCGCCTTGTTTTCGGTTTCCTGCCATTCCAGCTCGGCCACCGAGTCCGCGACGATGCCCGCCGCCGCCTGAACATAAAGTATTCCGTCCTTGACCACGCCGGTACGAATTGAAATCGCCAAATCCATATTGCCGTTGAAACCAAGATAGCCCGCCGCACCCGCATAAACGCCGCGCTTGCTGGGCTCAAGCTCATCGATGATTTCCATCGCGCGCACTTTCGGTGTGCCGGTCACGGTACCTGCCGGAAAGGTCGCGCGCAGCAAATCGATCGGGCCCACATCATTGCGAATTTCGCCTTCCACGTTCGAGACCAAATGCATCACATGCGAATAGCGTTCCACCACAAATTGTTCGGTCACGTTGATGCTGCCGGTTTGCGCGATGCGGCCGATATCGTTTCGACCCAGATCGATCAGCATGAGATGCTCGGCGAGCTCCTTCGGGTCATTGCGCAATTCCAGTTCAAGTTCGCGATCCCGCTCGGGCGTAGCACCGCGCTTTCTGGTACCGGCGATCGGCCGCACGGTGACCTTGCTGCCCTCTTGCCGCACCAGAATTTCCGGCGAGGCACCGACGATATGAAAATCGCCCATGTTGAAATAAAACATGTACGGCGACGGATTGATCGACCGGAGCGCACGATAAAGATTGATCGGCGGCGCATCGAACGGTTGCGAAATGCGCTGTGAAATCTGCACCTGCATGATGTCGCCATCGACAATGTATTGCTTGCATTTGGCGACGGCTTTGAGAAAAGCGTCCTTGCCGATTTCCGATTTCGGTGCCGGCGGTGCCGCACCCGGCACATAAACCGGCAGCGGCGCTTGCTGGCGAAGTGCCATGCGCAATTCGGTCAATCGCCGCACCGCATTGCGATAGGCGTTTGGCTGTGCCGCGTCGGCGTAAACAATGACGTACAGCTTGCCGGAAAGATTGTCGACCACCGCCAGTTCATCGGAAAGCATCAGCACGATGTCGGGCACATCGATCACGTCGCACTTTTTTTGGTGATCTTCAAGTTCCAGTTTGCGCTCGATATAGCGCACCGTGTCATAGCTGAAATACCCGGCCAGACCGCCGGCAAAACGCAGCGCGCCTTCAATCGGTGCCGCCTTGAAACGCTTGCGGTATTTTTCAACGAATATCAGCGGATCATCGACAAAAACATGCTCAATCGTTTCAGTCAATCCGCCCGCCTTTGCCCGCACCACCGCACATTCCTTGCCGGTGATGCGCAACCATTCGCGTGCCGGCAAACCGATGATGGAGTAGCGGCCAAATCGCTCGCCGACGATGACGGATTCGAGCAGATAGGAAAACGGTTTGTTGGCGAGCTTGAGATATATCGACAGCGGGGTATCGAGATCGGCGAAGGTCTCAAGCGTGACGGGGATACGGTTGTAACCTTCTTCGGCAAGCGCCGCAAATTCGGATTCGGTCATGATCTTTCAACGTAACAAGTGGAACGGGCAGGCATGGGCAGATGGCAACAGCTAGCGCCAGTTATGCCATCGCCATGTCCACACTTGTTTGTTGAGAGTCATTTGGTTTGGTTGTTGTTGTGAGCGATGTTGTTGAGACCGAATCAGGCCGCAAGCTTAACAAATTTCAGGGCCATCGGCACATCGTCGATAAAAGCATCGCAGTCGAGCCCGCGTAATTCCTGGCCTTCGTTGTAGCCATAAGGCACGATAAAAACCGGGCAACCCGCCGCGCGCGCGGCTTCGGCGTCGTTGACGGAGTCGCCGATCAACAACATCTCAGAGGTGGCGCAGCCAAAAAATTCGGCGGCGTGTTTGAGCGGCAGCGGATGCGGTTTCTTTTCCGGCAGGGAATCGCCGGAAAGGGTGATTTCAAAATAATCCGCAAGGCCGGTTTTTGCCAACAGCGGCACGGTAAATTTTTGCGCTTTGTTGGTAACGCAGCCAAGGCGAAAACCTTTCATGCGCAGCGCATTCAAACCCTCGACCACGCCCGGATAGGGCAGCGACGAATCGGCAAAGCATTTTTCATACTGCCGCTCGAAGTTCGCGACCGCGACTTTTAGCGCCGTCGGGCCGACTTCACCGACCGCGTCCTTGAGCGTTTTCGATACCAGATTGGCAATCCCCTTGCCGACATACGTGCGGATCAGCGCCGCATCCAGCGGCGCAAAACCAAGGGAGGCGCGCATCATGTTTGCCGCTGCCGAAATATCGCCGACGGTATCGAGCAATGTGCCATCGAGATCGAGCAACACCGCCTTGAGCGGCAGCGGGAAAACGAATTTCGGCTTGGCGCGGTAACGCGGTTTTTTCGCGGCAACGACGTTTTCCACCATGCCATCCGCCGCATCGCCAATATCCGCGCGGGTTTCCGGGGCATCGCCTCCGAAAGGCGCACCAGTGCTGGGCTCTGGAAGGGTGGCTTTGGCCAAATCCTGCGCAGGTTCGATGTTCATGAAGTGACTTTCGCGAGTTCCGCGCGCATCGCGGCGACCGTCGCGCCGTAATCCTTTTGCCCGAAAATCGCCGATCCGGCCACAAACGTATCCGCGCCGGCAGCGGCGATCTCTGCGATGTTGTCCACTTTCACGCCGCCATCCACTTCGAGCCAGATATCGCGCCCGGATTGCTGTATTCGTTCCTTTGCCGCGCGCAATTTTTGCAGTGCTTCGGCAATGAATTTTTGCCCGCCAAATCCCGGATTGACCGACATGATGAGAATGAGGTCGACCTTGTCCATCACATGATCCAGATAGGACAGCGGCGTGGCCGGATTGAACACCAACCCGGCTTTGCAGCCGCAATCGCGAATCAGCGCCAACGTGCGGTCAACGTGATCCGACGCCTCCGGGTGAAAGCTGATGATGGACGCGCCCGCCTTCGCGAAATCCGGCACGATGCGATCCACCGGTTTCACCATCAAATGCACGTCGATTGGCACCGCAACACCATCGGCGGTCTTGGCGTGCGGATGCACCGCCCCGCAAACCAGCGGCCCGATGGTGAGATTGGGCACGTAGTGGTTGTCCATGACATCAAAATGGATCACATCCGCGCCGGCCGCAATGACCGCGCGAACCTCCTCGCCCAGACGGGCGAAATCGGCGGAGAGAATGGACGGCGCGATTCGGTATTTCATGATGAGGAATTTTACGCGAATAATGTCGCGATTCCTTTTGCCATCCTGCCAGAGGCGTACCCATGATACGATTCCGCGCATGAATACCGACTCAAAACCAGACAAGAAGTACGCGGTGGACGTGACCGCGCAGGCGTTCTATCTTCCCGATCAATCGGACGAAGAAAACGACCAATACGTGTTCGCCTACACGATCCGCATTACCAACACCGGCGAAGTCGCGGCTAAAGTCGTGAGCCGCCACTGGATCATCACCGACGCCGACAGTCAGGTACAGGAAGTACGCGGCATGGGCGTGGTCGGCGAACAACCGACGATCAAACCGGGCGCGTCATTTGAATATACCAGCGGCTCGTCGCTGTCCACGATGGTCGGCACCATGCGCGGCACTTATCAGATGTCGGCCGAGGACGGCACCAAATTTGTCGCCAACATTCCGGAATTCACGCTGTCCGTGCCGCGCGTGCTTCACTAAACGCCGTTCAGGGCGTTGGTTCCTTCGGCGGCGTTTCAACACGCTTTTCCGGTTTCACTTCATTTTCTTTTTTCGGAAAAGTCCACCACACAATGAATACCGCCACGCCGAACGCCAGAAAAACTTGCAAAAATACCCACGCCATTTGAATTGCTCCGTAGTGCGGCCGCGACCGGTTGATATACTGCCCGCACTATGACATTGACCTCCCGGCCCGTCCAGAATTCCCGAACACACAATCTGCTGTTTTTGGCCGCAATCATTGGTTTCACCGGCTGCGCGGCACCACCGGCGTCCCATTTTTCGCTGAATGCAGCCGCGAATTCCCCGCCCGTTTGCGCCGCCCCCGCGCTGGTGTGCCCCGCCTGCCCGGCGTGCGCCTCCAC
>JANLQC010000593.1:0-3683 GCA_031367575.1 Betaproteobacteria bacterium
CCCCACCAACCGGCGCCCCCTGCACCGTAAACCGCGCCAGATAATGCGGTCCCCCCGCCTTCGGACCGGTGCCCGACAGCCCCTCGCCACCGAACGGCTGCGAGCCCACCACCGCGCCAATCTGATTGCGGTTCACATACAGGTTGCCCACGCGCGCGCGAACCCGGATCGCTTCAATGGTTTCTTCGATGCGCGAATGCACGCCCAAAGTCAGGCCATAGCCGCTCGCGTTGATCGCATCGACCACCTTCAGCAGTTCGCCCGCCTCAAACGCGACCACATGCAACACCGGGCCGAACACTTCATTCTTGATGGCATCGAAGCGGGGAATTTCAAACGCGCAGGGCGCAAAGAAATGTCCCTTCGGAATATCCATCGGCAGCGGCGTCTGGCTGATCTGGCGAAATTGCGCGGCCATGCGTTCGCGGTGCGCGACCAGCATCTCAAACGCCTCGCGGTCGATCACCGGGCCGATGTCGGTGTCGAGCCGCGACGGATCGCCCAATCTCAATTCCTGCATCGCGCCTTCGAGCAAGGTTGCGATGCGCGGCGCGATGTCCTGTTGCACGCACAAAATTCGTAACGCCGAACAGCGTTGTCCGGCACTGTTGAACGCCGACGCGATCACATCATTCACCACTTGCTCCGGCAAGGCGGATGAATCCGCGATCATCGCATTCAGGCCACCGGTTTCGGCGATGAACGGAATGATCGGCCCCGACCGGTTTGCCAGCGTGCGGTTGATTGCCTGCGCGGTTTGTGTGCCGCCGGTGAACACGACCCCGGACACGCGCGCATCGGCCACCAGTGCGGCGCCAATGACCTCTCCGCGACCCGGCAGCAACGCGATGGCATCCTTGGGCATGCCCACTTCCAGCAACAACTTGACGGCTTCGAACGCGATGATCGGTGATTGCTCCGCTGGTTTGGCCACCACCGCGTTGCCTGCCGCAAATGCTGCCGCGACCTGCCCCAAAAAAATCGCCAGCGGAAAATTCCACGGCGAGATGGCGGCAAACACCCCACGCCCTTGCAAAAAAAGATCGTTGCTCTCGCCGGTCGGGCCGGGCAGGCGTTGCGGTGTGGCGAAATGTTGCCGCGCGCTTTGCGCGTAATAGCGGCAAAAATCCACTGCTTCACGCACCTCGCCGAGCGCATCGGGCAGCGTTTTGCCGGCTTCGCGCACACACAGCGCGATAAAAAATGCACGCCGCTCCTCGAGTAAATCAGCCGCGCGGTCGAGCACCGATGCACGTTCGGTCGCGGGCATCGGTTTGGAGATATAACCGCTGGTGATGTTGAGCGCAACATCAAGCAGGGCGCCATCCGCTTCTTCGATCACGCCGATTTTTTCCAGTGTGGCCGGATTGAATGCATCGATGGTCGCGCCGCGCATGGCTTCGCCCGCAATCAATGGCCGCGCGCTGAAATCGGTGCGTTCAATGGTTGCTGACATTTGTGCAAACAACGTGTCGGTGGCGGAAACGTCGGCGAAACTGAAGCCGCCCGAATTGAGACGGCTTACGTCGGCGGCGAGGAACAGTTTTCGCGGCAAGGGTAATTTTCCATTCGCCTTTTCAGAATTTGCTTCGCACACGGAAACGGGATCCGCGACCACCTCGTCGATCGAAATTTCCGGATCGGCGATGCGGTTCACAAACGAGGAATTCGCGCCGTTCTCGAGCAGGCGTCGCACCAGATACGGCAGTAAATCCTCGTGGCTGCCGACCGGCGCGTAGACGCGGCAGGCGGCGGGTTTGTTTTGGACATTCAGCGCGTGCGCGAATACTGCTTCATACAATTCCATGCCCATCCCATGCAGCCGCTGGAATTCAAACCGGGATTCAAAAAGAGATTCAAAAAGGGATTCACTGCGGGCGCGCTGCAAAATGGTTGCCCCGGTATGGGCATTGTGGGTGGCGAACTCGCCGAAAAACGCCTTCGGTTGCGCCAGCATCTTGGCGGCGCAGGCGAGATAGGACACGTCGGTATTTACCTTGCGGGTGAACACCGGATAAGCAGTGAAGCCCTGCATCTGCGCGCGCTTTATTTCGGTATCCCAATAGGCACCCTTCACCAACCGCGTCATGATGCGCCGCCCATGCGTGGCCGCAAGCGCAGCTAACCAATCGATCACCGGCCCGGCGCGTTTTTGATACGCTTGCACCGCGAGACCGAGTCCCTCGTAACCGGCGAATCTTTTATCACCATAAATGGCACCAAATATTTCCAGCGAAATTTCCAGTCGCTCGGTTTCTTCGGCATCGAGCGTCAGTCCGATGCCGCCAACGCGCGCCTGCTCGGCGAGCGCCATCAATTTCGGCAGCATTTCCGCCATCACCCGCTTGCGTTGTGCGAGTTCATAGCGCGGATGCAGCGCCGATAATTTGATCGAAATGCCGGGTGCTTCAAACACGCTCTGACCCGGTTTCACATTGCGCGAAATCTCGGCAATCGCCCCTTGATACGCGTTGAAGTAACGCTCCGCATCCGCCGCCGTCATCGCCGCTTCGCCGAGCATGTCGTAGGAATGCCGGTATGCCGCCTGATCGCCCGACGCGGCACGCTTGAGTGCCTCGGTGATGTCGCGTCCCATCACAAACTGTTCAGCCATCAACTTCATGCCCTGCCGGAGCGCGGTGCGGACAATCGGTTCACCCGCGCGCCCCGCCAGCCGTGTCAACCAGCCGCCGACATCGGCAAAGCCATCTACCGTCGGCGCAACCAGTTTGCCGGTGAGCATCATCCCCCATGTTCCGGCGTTCACCAGCATTGAATCGGATGCGCCCAGATGCTTTTTCCAGTCGCCCTGCGAAAACTTGTCCTTGATGAGTTTGTCCGCCGTCGCGGCATCGGGAATCCGCAACAGCGCCTCGGCCACACACATCAGCAACACACCTTCCTGCGTGGAAAGATCGTATTGCGTCAGAAACGATTGCATGCCCGCGTGTTCGCGCTGGCGGCCGCGCACCGCTTCGACCAGCCTTCGCGCGATTGCATCGACTTCGCCATTTTTTTCAGGCGGCAGTGTGGCCGTTGCCAGCAGCGCAATTAGGGCGCGCGCTTCGTCAGCGAGAAACGCTTCGCGCAGCGGGTGAAATGAGGGAAGCATGGGGAGGTCACTTGTTTGAGGTGTGTGCATTATCGCAAATGCCGGACATCGTGCATTGGGTGGTGCACAGTGAGGTGAAAATTGCCGGTCAATTTTCTCATCGATGGACAAACCGTTTGATCACGATGATATGGTTTGTCATTTGGCACCGGCGACCGCCGATTTATGCGTCAAGTTAAGCGGGTGGGCACTTCAGCTATGAGCCGGCGCTAGTTGCCAACTGCGCGTGATCGAGAATCGCACATGTCAAGAGCGGTCTGCCTGTTTACATCACCTCGCCGCATGTATATACTTACTGTGTTTACATTCAGGAGTCTCTTCATGCGCACCGCAAAAGTTTTCATGAGCGGCAATTCACAGGCGGTGAGAATACCGGTGGAGTTCCAGTTCGACACTGACGAGGTCGAAATTTTTCGCCGGGATAACGAATTGGTGCTTCGAAAAAAATTGAAATCACTTGAACAGGCGTTCCACCTTCTCGCTTCACTGCCGGCTGATTCGTTGGCGGAGCGTGCGGATACACCGCCGCAAGAGCGTGCGGGGTTGTAACCCATGCCGCGCTATTTGCTCG
>JANLQC010000396.1:0-3007 GCA_031367575.1 Betaproteobacteria bacterium
AAGGCCGCGCGATGCACAACGTGCAGAACGCGATGTTCGCGGCGGCGATGGCGTTTTCATTGGGCATCAAGCTCGATGCAATTCGTCAGGGCTTGCGCACCTTCGACACCACTTTCTATCAGGCACCGGGCCGCATGAACGTGTTCGATGAGCATCCGTTCAAAGTGATTTTCGACTACGGCCATAACGCGCATGCGGTCGGTGTGATGGCGGATCTCGTCGCGCGGCTGGATGTGGTCGGGCAACGCATTGTGGTGATCTCGGCACCGGGCGACCGGCGCGATGAAGATGTGACGGCGATTGCGGTCGCGGTCGCGGGGCGCTTCGATCACTACATTTGCCGGCGTGACGATTCGTTGCGCGGCCGTGACGGCGATGAGATTCCCGGCATGATCGCCAAGGTGTTGCGTGCGCGTGGCGTGGCCGAATCGGCGATCGGCATCATTCCCGACGAGCAACTGGCCATCGATGCCGCACTGAATATGGGCCGGCAGGGTGATTTGCTGTTGATTTTTGCCGATGCGCTGGCGCGTTCGTGGAAGCAGGTCACCAAGTTTCGGCCGGCGGGTGCGGCGAATGAATCGCCATCCGAGGGTGGGTTGAAGTCGAAGGCGTTGAAGGCATCGAAGGCGTCGAAGTCGGGTAGCGGTGCTGACGACAAAAAGCATGCCGCGACGATGGAGCAGGATGAGACGGGAGACGCAATCGTTGCGATTGAAGCGTCCGGATTCGTCCGCGACGAACGCGGTCTACGCTTTGTGAAAGAGAGCGACGACTGATTCCAATTGACAACCGATTCGACATTGGAATGAAACCACCCATCGCAACAGACGAAGCGCCGGAACCCAATTGCTGCTTCGCCGATTCGCGCCGACTCACGGGACCGAACCGGTTTTTTGCCGGTCCCGGTGCGGTGCTCGAACCGTTGGGGCCGGGTGCGAACGATGAAAATGCGCATGAACGCTGGCGTGTTTCGGTGACGGCGTTGCGGCGCGCGTTGGGGTGGAATGACGCACCCGCCATCGTGAGCCGGCACCATGGCGGCACGCTGCTGGCGATGTCCGCACCGGCGGATGCGCTCTTCACCGCCACCGAAATAAATGAGTGGGCGTGGGAGCAGGCGAGCGGCATTTTTTCTTCCGATGGCGCGGTCAGTGCGGTTCTGCCCTATGATCAGTTGCACGCATTAGGTGATGATTTCAACAGCGTGGTCGCGGCATTCACCGCAAACTGCGTGCAGGAAATAAATCCCGCGTTGCAAGCGATGCGGCGCGGCGCGCAT
The DNA here is from genome assembly GCA_031367575.1 of Betaproteobacteria bacterium. Lineage (GTDB taxonomy): Bacteria > Pseudomonadota > Gammaproteobacteria > Burkholderiales > Usitatibacteraceae > UKL13-2. The sequence goes on from JANLQC010000396.1 coordinate 1,283, forward strand.
GAACGACAGATCCCAATATTCACCGATGACGGCGAGGTGTCTGTTGGTGCCGGTGCAGGCAGTCGCACGTGGCCACTTGGCGCATTGCCGGAACCTGCACAAATTCCCTGGCAGGATTTGCACGGCATTCCCATTGCGCTCGTGACCGGCTCCAACGGAAAGACAACGACAGTGCGATTGTTGACATCGATCATCAGCGCAAGTGCGACCAAATTTCACGGTCGCGTCGGCTACGCCAGCACCGAAGGCGTGATGATTGGTGGCATGGTGGCCGGCGACGGTGATTTTTCCGGGCCAGCCGGCGCACGCGTGGTGTTGCGCGATCGGCGTGTGATCGCTGCCGTGCTGGAAACCGCGCGCGGCGGCATTTTGCGGCGGGGCTTGGCCGTTGAACGCGCCGACGTGGCGATCATCACCAACATCAGCGCCGACCATTTCGGCGAATACGGAATCGACAGTCTCGATGATTTGGCCGAGGTGAAACTGGCGGTCGCACATGCGCTCGGCACAGAAGGTACGCTGGTACTGAATGCGGACGATCCGGTGCTGCTGGCGCGGGCGGTGTATCAGAATTGTCACGTCGCGCTGTTTGCGCGGGATGACGCCCATCCGGCGCTGGTTCTGCATCGACAAACGGGCGGCGCCACCTGCGGACTCGTCGATGATCAGCTGTGGCTCACGCATTGCGGCAAACGCACTGCGCTCGGCGCGTTGCGCAATATGCCACTCACGCTGAACGGTGCCGCGCGGTTCAACATCGGCAATATCGCGGCCGCCGCACTTGCCGCAACCGCGCTGAATATCCCGCCGAACATCATTGCCGCCGAATTGAAACGGTTCGGTCGCACGCGCCATGACAATCCCGGCCGGCTCGAACTCAGGCGGCTCGCCGACATTACCGTCGTCATCGATTACGCGCACAACCCGGATGGACTTGCGATGCTGTTGACCGCAAGCGATTCAATCCGTCTCGATCAGGCGCGCAATCGCGGTATCGAGGGACGCGTCGGACTTCTACTGGGGCAGGCGGGCAATCGTGGCGACGCCGCCATCGACGCGTTGGCGCGCACCGCCGCCAATTTTGAACCTGATGCCATCGTGATCAAGGAAATCACCACGATGTTGCGCGGGCGGGCGTTGGGTGAAGTGCCAGTGCTACTGGAGAACGGCTTGATTGCCGCCGGTTATGGTCCGGACAATATTCACACCGTCTCTGACGAATTCGCGGCCGCGTGCCATCTTCTGCGTTGGGCAAAAGCGGGCGATGTGCTGGTGCTGCCGATTCACCAATTGGCGGTGCGAATTGAATTGGCCGCGTTGCTGGATCAATTGGCAACTGATGGTTGGTGCGCGGGGTCGGCAGTCGCCATTTACAACGGAAAACACTAGCACCGGCGCGCATCTCCGACTGACAACACCTGAAACGCCGCACCAATGCTAGTGTTTCAACAATTTACCCAGCACTAATCCGCCACGTCGCAATCAAAAACATATCCCGCGCCACGTTCGGTTTTGATCAGTTTCGGTTCATTCGGGTCAGACTCGATTTTGCGGCGCAGGCGCAGGATCTGCACGTCGATCGAGCGATCATAAATATCGTCATGCAAGCGCCCGCCTTCGAGCAACTGATCGCGCGAAAGAATCTGCCGGGGCGCTTTCAGGAAAGTCAGCAGCAGCGCGTATTCGCCGTTGGTCAATTCGACTCGTTCGCCTTTGGGGGACATC
>JANLQC010000399.1:0-4294 GCA_031367575.1 Betaproteobacteria bacterium
CGTCGCTCGCTGACTTGAACGCGCGCATTGTCGCTAACGGAGGTGCGGCGCTGCCAATGAATCGCTTCCGACCGAATTTGGTCATCAAAGGCGGCGAGGCCTTCGCGGAAGACACGCTTGGCGAAATTCGTATTGGTGACAGCGTTTTTCGCGCCGTGAAACCCTGTTCGCGCTGCCAAGTCACGACCACAGATCAGGCAGAGGGCGAAGTGCGCGGGCCGGAACCGTTGCAAACGCTCGCGACCTATCGCGATACGCCGGAGGGCGTGATGTTTGGAATGAATCTGATTCCGGTGAACAATTCGCGGGTGCGGGTGGGAGACGCGGTAACGCTCGCCAATTAGTGGTGCCCCACGTTTCATTGAAAAACTCTAGTATTGGCGCGGGTTTCAGGCCGAAAGTGGCTGGAACGGCGCGTCGATATTGGACGTTGCGTTTCGCCATTTGCGCATTCGATCAAACTGGCGCGGCATTGATCACGTCTGTAAAAAATCAGGGGAATTCAAAACCGCCCTTCGGCCACATCGCGCACAAAGCGAATCACACCGTCAAAATAAGTTTCCCGGTCGTCGTACATCGACATATGGCTGCCGTTTGCACAAAAAAGATATCGGCCTTTCTGCACGGCACCCGCCATCCATTCCATGTGTTTCGGGTCCATCGTGTCGTGGCGCCCACCGACGACCAGCGTCGGTACGGCAATCTTTCCGAGATCTTTCATGCGATCCCATTTTTCCAGTTTGCCGCTGGCACCGAGTTCACTCGGCCCTTGCATCGGCACATAGATTTTTTGATTGAGGTGCTTGAATGATCGCAGCACCGGCTCGGGCCATTTGTCGGGCGGCATGCGCAGGATATGAAGCGCGTAGTGATGCGGCATCAACAAATCCATATAGCGCGGGTCTTGGTACTTGCCCTCCTTTTCAAGTTGTTTTATTTCCGCCAGCACCTTTTGATCCATCGCCGGCATCAGCACCTTGTCGGCGTATTCGTTGTAGGCTGGAATGCTCGCCATCATGTTTGAGATGATCAGACCCTTGATGTGCTGCGGGTATTTTTGCGCATACTCGATGGCCAGAATGCCGCCCCAGGAATGACCGAGCAGAAAGAAATTATCGCGATTCAGCCCAAGCGCCACCCGCACCTGCTCGACCTCGTCGACGAAGCGCGGAATCTCCCAAAGTGACGGTTCATCCGGTTGGTCGCTATAGGCCGAGCCAAGCTGGTCGTAGTAGTAGTACTCGATCGAGGCACCGGGAAAATGGCTGTCAAACACTTCAAAGTATTCGTGTGTCGCCGCCGGGCCACCGTGCAACAGCAGCACTTTCATCGTCGGATTGTTGCCTACCCGCTTGGTCCAAACGTTGAAATTGCCCTTTGGCGTTTTGATCGGAATCATTCTGACGCCCCCGCTGAGTGCGTCGTCGCGCCCGCTTGCGTCGAGATAGCGTGATGCCGCGATCGAATCAGGCGGCGTGACACTGGTACACGCTTGCAGCAACAGCAACGCAAAAATGAACACCAGACATTTTTTCAATTTGTTCTCCCGGGCGTAGTGTGACAGAAGGATTGAATATGGGCAGTCGCAAAGTTTCGTTTTCCGGATTGCCGACGCATTTTGGTCGCGTCTCTTTTGCGGATTTACCTTCCGGCATCAGGCGCTCAAAATCCCGGCGGCCGTTCGCCAACAACGCCGGAAACTTTCTCAAGCGCGATCCCGGCCCGTGCAATCGTTCCCTCGTCGAACAGTCGACCGATCAGCGTGACACCATGCGGGACGCGCCGTGGCGGCGAGAATTTCGGCAGGGGATTCGCCGGGTCGGGTGCCCAATCGCTGCGCGCTTCGGCGACATCCACGGAGCCGGTGCGCAGCGTGAGCGACGGATGGCCGGTCTGATTGGAGATGGTCAGCATTTCTTCGCGCAACGACGGCACCAAAATGAGATCGACTTCGGAAAACACGCGCGCCATTTCCATTGCCACTTTGCGGCGCATGCGATCTGCCTGCACTAAATCGACAGCGGACAGGAAACGCGCTTCGCGAAACAGGTTGGGCCACGCGTCGGCCACTTGCACTTTCAGTTGATCGGCCTTTCCGTCGAGCACCAATTCCTCGAACGCCGCCGCACCTTCGGCGAACAAGATCAAATTGAGCGAATCATACGGCCAATCGGGTAGCGAGATCGCGGTGGGAATCATGCCAAGCATTCTTGCCGCCTCCAGCGCGGCACGGTCAACGTCGGTGGCGGGGCCTTCTTTCATCCACGCCGCAACATAGCCGATTTTCAATCCCGCGACCGATGCGTTGGCGTCGAAATCGAGTTTGCTCTGTACGCTGCCGGCGTCACCCAAATCGCGTACCGAAATCGCTTTCAACACCAGCATGGCATCTTCGACAGTTCGCGTCATCGGGCCGAGTTTATCGAGCGACCAGCACAGCGTCATGCAACCGGTGCGCGGCACGCGGCCAAAGGTGGGACGCAATCCGGTGATGCCGCAGCGCATGCTGGGGCTGATGATGCTGCCGCCGGTCTCGCTGCCGATCGAGAACGCGACCAGCCCCGCTGCGGTGGCGGCACCCGGCCCGGCGCTGGAGCCTGACGCGCCTTCGTCCAGCAGCCACGGGTTCATCGTTTGGCCACCGAACCAGATGTCGTTTAACGCGAGCGCACCGAGGCTTAATTTCGCGATCAACACCGCGCCGGCATCGTTGAGGCGCGCGATGATGGCGGAGTCTTTTGCCGGGATTCGATTCCGGAACGGCTCCGCCCCATAAGTGGTGGCGATGCCTGCTGTGTCGAGCAAGTCTTTGACGCCGTAAGGGATGCCGTGCAGGGCACCGCGATATTTGCCCGCGGCGATTTCCTGATCGGCTTTCTTTGCCTGTGCAAGCGCGTGATCGCGCGTCAGTGTGATGACGGCACGCAATTTCGGATCGAAGCGTTGGATGCGATCCAGATAAATGCGCGTGAGCCGCTCGGAACTGAGCGTTTTGTTTTCAATCCAGCGCGACAGGATTGCAACCGGCGCGAACGCGATATCGTCGTCGCGCGCGGGCAGCGGGCCGGGAAGGGATTTTGTGCGCACGAATCGGTTTCGCGCGGGCCCCACTTTTGCCGCGCCCAGAACAGGATTCCACTGGGTTGCCGGTGCCAGCTTCACTTCAAGCGTGACCTTGCGCGGGCCGGTGCGCCGTTCGAGCATCGATGCCATCGATGTGCGCCAACTCTTGGCCGCCATTTCGCGCTCGCTGGCGGTCATGCTGACTTGCGCGAGTTTTGAGGCTTCCGCAAAAGTCGTCGCCGAGACTTCCGGGCCTACCGGCGGCGCAGTACCAAACGTGGGCGGCGCACCCGGCGGTGGCGTTGCGGCGGCCGCTTCACCGATCCGGCCGACGGCGGCGGCGGCGAACAATCCAATCGGTGCTTTCATCAGGAACTGGCGGCGGGTTTTCATGGTTGGGGTTTTTTTCGGCTGAAGAACTAAAGTTGCTGAAGTGAATCGCCCTGAAACCCGCGCCAGCACTGGCGTTTCAGCGGGATTGCCTATGCCGCTTTTTTATGCGGTTTCAGCAAAAACGTCGCCATCGCCGGCAACAGAAATATCGCGCCGAGCATATTGAGAAAGAACATGAACGCGAGCAGCACGCCCATGTCGGCCTGAAATTTCAGCGCCGACATCGCCCAGGTGCCGACACCGAGCGTCATGGTGACGGCGGTGAAAATCATCGCGGCACCGCGTTCTTTGAGGGCTTCAAAAAACGCCGCGCCCAAATCCATGCCTTCTTCCAGATGAACTTCAAGACGATCAAACAGATAGATGCCGTAATCGACACCGACGCCGACGCCGAGCGCGATCACGGGAAGCGTGGATACTTTCAAGCCGATGCCAAGCATTGGCATCAACGCCTCGCACAATACCGACACGATGGCCAGTGGAATCAGGATGCAAAGTGTCGCGCGCAGGCTGCGGAAGGTGGCCCAGCACATCAACAACAGCGCGCCGAAAATGGCGGCGTGCATTTCGTAGCGCGCGGCATCGACCGCTTCGTTGGTCGCGGCGGTCACGCCCATGTTGCCGGTCGCAAGCTTGAATTCGAGCTTGTCGGTGTTGGTATCTTTCGCGATATTCTTCGCTTCCGCCACGAGGCGCTTCAAGGTCTCGCCTTGCTGGTCGGTCGTGTTCACCAATATCTGCATGGCCGAACAATCGGGATTCAGCAGGCCGGTCGCGGTATCGATGGGCGTCACGCTTTGCGCCATCATGGTTGATTCGCGCGGCAACTGGCGCCACT
>JANLQC010000472.1:0-8722 GCA_031367575.1 Betaproteobacteria bacterium
GTAGTCGAAGGCATTGATAGTCGCCACAACGCTTCCGATCCGGCAAAAAATGCCGCGCGATGGTCCCGAAGCTCGCGCCAAAATTCATCCGCCAGATTTTTTTCGATCAATTCACCGCCGAGTTTTTCGCGCGCCGCCTTCACGCCGGCGGCAGCACCCGAAAGTCGAACCCGGGCAATGCTTTCGTGCCACGACGTCCCCGAGATCGGCAGCGGCTTGCCGGCCCATTCATTGAAACGCTGGATGGCGGTTGTTTCATCGATCTCGAATTGCAATGTTGCTTCAGCGGTCGGTATCGGCAACACTTTAAATGAGAGATCGAGCAGCACACCGAGCGTGCCCATTGCGCCGGTCATCAGCCGCGAGACATCGTATCCCGCCACATTCTTGATCACACGCCCCCCAAAGCGCAGGTCTTCGCCTTTGCCGTTGATAATGCGCGTACCGAGAACGAAATCGCGCACGGCGCCCGTGTACGGCCGGCGTGGCCCGGAGAGCCCGCTGGCGACGGTGCCGCCGATGGTCGCGAGGGGAGAAAAATATGGCGGCTCGAACGGCAGCATCTGGTTCTCTTTTGCCATCGCCGCCTCGATTTCGGCGAGCGTCGTGCCGGCACGCACCGTCAGCACCAATTCTTTTGGTTCGTAATCGATGATGCCGGTGTAGGGACGGATATCCAGCGCTTCTCCGATGACTGCGCCGCCATAAAATGCCTTGCTGTTTCCGCCGCAGATCGCGAGCGGTGTTTTGGCGGTGGCCGCGCGCGTTACCCGCGCTCCCATTTCTTCGACGATTTCTCTCATCCGCGCACCGGGGAATTCAATTTCAGTTGTCCTGCCACCGATGAACGCTGATGAACACGGATAAATCCAATTTGAAAAAAAGATCGGCGCTCATCTGAGTTCCATTCGGTCGGCACTGCGTCAATGTGGCCCAAAATCCTCCCCAATCCTCCTTTAAAAAGGAGCAAGTGCTCCGCCATGACAGCGAGACCTCGAGCAACCTCCAATTTCAACAAACCCCTAAAACCGCAGAATATCTGCATGGGCCATCTGCCCGCCGCTCACCCGCATGCGCCCATACTCCGCGCAGCGGCTCAGGGTCGGGATCGCCTTGCCGGGATTCAATAGTTGTTTTGCGTCAAATGAACGCTTCACGGCAAAAAACATTTCAATCTCGTTTGAGTTGAACTGGCTGCACATCTGATTTATTTTTTCGATGCCGACACCGTGCTCACCGGTGATGGTGCCACCGACCTCGATGCAGAGTTCCAGCAACTCCGCCGCAAATGCTTCGGTGCGTTCCAGTTCACCGGGGACATTGGCGTCAAACAATATCAGCGGGTGAAGATTGCCATCGCCCGCGTGAAACACATTCGCGCAACGCAGTTTGTATTTGATGCTGAATTCCTCGGTGCGCCTTAGCACCGCCGCCAATGCACGGCGCGGAATCGAGCCGTCGATGCAGTAGTAATCCGGCGAAATTCGCCCCACCGCCGGGAACGCGGCCTTGCGGCCGGACCAATACTTGAGGCGCTCGGATTCATTGTTCGAGGTGCGGCAGGCGGTTGCGCCGGAGGCATTCATGACGGCTTCGATCTTGGCGATTTCCTCGGCGACTTCCTCATGTGTGCCGTCGGATTCGCACAGCAAAATCGCGGCGGCGTTGAGGTCATAACCGGCATGCACGAACCCTTCCACCGCCTCGTTGGCGAGCTTGTCCATCATCTCCAGCCCGGCCGGCACGATGCCGGCACCGATCACGTTGGCCACCGCCTCGCCGGCTTTTTCGATATCGTCAAAACTCGCCATCACCACGCGGGCGAGTTGCGCTTTCGGCAATAATTTCACGGTCACCTCGGTGGTGATGCCAAGCATGCCTTCCGAACCGCACATCAACGCCAGCAAATCATAGCCGGGGGAATCGAGTGCATCCGAGCCGATGGTGGCGGTGTCGCCGTCGATGGTGACGACGTCTATTTTCAAAATATTGTGAACCGTCAGTCCGTACTTCAGGCAATGCACGCCACCGGAATTTTCGGCCACGTTGCCCCCGATCGAACAGGCAATCTGCGAGGATGGATCAGGCGCGTAATACAAACCGAGATGCGCGACCGCGTCGGAAATTTGCTGATTGCGAACGCCCGGCTGCACGCGCGCACTGCGTGCGAGTGGATCGATTGCGACGATGCGATTGAATTTGGCCATCGACATCAGGATGCCATCCTTGAGCGGCGTGGCACCGCCCGAGAGACCGGTGCCGGAGCCGCGCGCGACCACCTTGGTATCGGTGTTTGACGCAATACGCAGAACTTCCTGTACCTCGATTACCGATTGCGGCAACACCGCCAACATCGGCAGCGCGCGATACGCGGAAAGTCCGTCGCATTCGTAGGGCGTTAAATCCTCCGCTTCACTCAACAGCGATTCGCGCGGCAGTATCGCGGCAAGACGCGCGATCAGATTGTTGCGCGCGGCGGAATTGGTTGCAGGCGGTAATTGTGGAAAGGCGACCATTTGAATTCAACGATATTTTATGGGTTGCATCGTATGATAGGCCAAGTGGCGAAAAACGCTATGCGCATCTGCGCACAAGTCGCTTGTACCGCAAAGGTGTTTATCGAAAGGGGTTGGCGTGGCGGGAATGGAAGTCTATTTGCTGTGGGGACTGGCGGCGGTGCTGGTTTTGATCGGGCTTGCCGGCACGCTGTTGCCCGCATTGCCGGGCGTGCCGTTTGTATTTTTCGGACTTGTGGTCGCGGCGTGGATCGGCGATTTTCTGCGCATCGGCTGGCCGACGCTGACCATCCTGGGGGTGCTTACCGCGTTAGCGATCGCCGTCGATCTGGTCGCCACGCTGCTCGGAGCCAAACGCGTTGGCGCATCGAAGCTGGCGTTGTTGGGTGCGGCCATTGGCAGTGTGGTCGGCATCTTTTTCGGCCTCATTGGCATTTTCATTTTCCCGTTTGTCGGTGCCGTCATCGGCGAACTCATTGCGCGCAATGAATTGGGGCAGGCCGCCAAAGTTGGTGTGGCGACGTGGCTGGGATTGCTGTTCGGCGCGCTCGCGAAACTCGCATTGGCGTTGACGATGATCGGCGTTTTTGTCATCGCGTATGTTATGTAATTCGCCAAACTCAAAAGATAAACTCAAGCACTGGGGCGGCTCTACAACAGAAAACGTCTCGCAAAGCGCGCCAATGCACGACTTTTTCTTTGTTACGCTATGGAAACACTAAGCGCCAATCACCTTCAGCAAATTGGTGATCGCCAGCCCCAACAGGCAACCATTGGTCCCCACCGTGCCAAATACACGTCCGCGCGAAGCGCCGGCCGAGGCGAGCATGCCCCACGCGTGGGCGATGCGTGCGATAAAAAATATCGCGCCGAAGATATGCAGCAGGTTGGCATGACCGCCATTGATTTCATACACCGCCAGCAGCAGCAAAAACAGCGGAATCGATTCGATCGCGTTGCCATGCACGCGAATGGCGCGGGCGAGATCGCGGTTGCCGCCGTCGCCGATGCCGACTTTCAAGCCGCGTCGCAACTTCACTACCACGAGCACCAGAATCACCACCAGCATGGCGAGCAGCGACGCGTACACCGCCGTGATCGGTACCGCCAATGTCATGTCACGGCCAATTGCTGATTGGCCGTTTCGAGACGTGCAACCAGCGTCTCAAGAAATTTCCGGTCGAACAAACGCCGGCAACTCTGGCTGGCGGTGGCAAGATCGGCGGCGCGAATTTTCATGACGATGCTCTCACCCACGGTGGTGATCGAGGCCGAGCGTGGCCCGTCTTTTTTCGCCAGATACGACATCTCGCCAAAACAATCGCCCGCGCCGAGCACATTCAGGAGCCGCTTGCCGCGCGTCACGCGTACCGCCCCCTTGGCAAGAATGAAAAAAGAATCGCCCAAATCGCCTTCGCTGATCAGCACCGTCTCGGCCGCGAACGGGCGCCACTTGCTGATCTGCAACACTTCCCACAGCTCGGTTTCGGGGAAATCGCGAAAGAACGACAACGTCTTCAGCAGACTGAATTGCTCGGTGTCGGAAACCTTGCTCTTGTCCTGCTTCGGCGATTGATCGCTCTGCCAAATGGCCGCGAGATCCTTGTCGAACGCCTCCCAGTTCTGATAGCGGCGCGCAATGTCTTTGGCCATTGCCTGTTTCACAATGTCTTCCATCGCCACCGATATGCCGGCGCGGAAACTTGACGGCGGTTCCGGATCGTGATTGACGATTTGGTAGGCAAGACTGGCGGCGTTGGAGGCCTCAAATGGCGGGCGACCGGCCAGCAGCATGTACATCACCATGCCAAGCGCGTAAATATCCGATTGCACCGTCGCCTTGGCACCGGTCAGAATTTCCGGGGCCATGTATAGCGGCGAGCCGACCGCCGCCACCTGCGTCTTGTCCGATACCTTGTTCAACGCCGCGCCAAAATCACCAAGCTTGATATCGCTGCCGGAGGTGTAGAGGATATTGCCGGGTTTCACATCGCGATGGATCAGGCCTTTTGAATTCGCATACGCCAGCGCGCGCACGCATTTGAAAATAATCTCCGCGACCGTCTGCGGCTCAAGCAGGCTATCCGGCTTGCAGTATTTTTCCAGCGTGCCGCCTTCCGCGTATTCCATGACGATGTAGCTCATGTTTTCATCGACCACGGCATCAAAGATGGCGACGATGTGCGGATGGGTCATCTTGCCCGCGAGCGAGGCTTCGTTCAGAAACATTTTGCGGTGCATGTCACCGTCTTCGGCGCTCTGCAAGGCCTCGTTGGACATCGCCTTGATCGCAACACTGCGGTTGTTGAAGCTGTCATCGGCGAGATACACGACACTGGTCGCGCCGCGACCCAGTTCGCGAATGACGCGGTATTTGCCAATTTGCCGGATGGCGGAATTGCCTTCACTCATGGACAAATTCCTGAATCCGAATGCCGCGATTTGCCGATGCCCCGATGTCGCGCACAGCGCCCCCTTGAAATTGTTGCAGATCTGCCATTCGGCACAGTTTACCTAGGTCGGGGGCGACGCGACAAGCGATGTTTGCGCCGGGGTGCCGGGGTGCTGGCACCGGGCACGCCCAACCCACCGGTTGTTCCGGTGGTGGACGGGGGTCGCCGACGCTCGCATCAACCATGACACAAGCACCCATTACAATGGGAACGTGGCACCGGTACACGAACCGGGCAACGACCATTGGAGCACCCCATGCACCCCAACGAGAAACTCATCCGCGATTTCTACGCCGCCTTTGCACAACGCGACGCGGCCGGGATGGCGCACTGCTATCACCCGGACATTTTCTTTTCCGATCCGGCGTTCCCTTCGCTGCATGGCAAGGAGGCCACCGCCATGTGGGCCATGCTTTGTGCGCGCGGCAAGGATCTTGCCATCACGCTGGACGAGGTGGATGCCAACGATGACGGCGGCACGGCGCATTGGCAAGCCACCTACACATTCAGCCAAAGCGGGCGATTCGTGCATAACAAAATCGACGCGCGCTTCGCGTTTCGCGACGGAAAAATCGTTCGCCATCTCGACACGTTCTCATTCTGGACGTGGTCACGCCAGGCGCTGGGGCCGATGGGACTGCTGCTCGGTTGGTTCGGCCCGATAAAATCGGCAGTACGCAAAAAAGCGGATCGCGGACTGCGCGATTTCATGGACAAGAACGAAGGCAGGTATCCGCTGCCGTAGTCAGGTTTTGGCGGGCGTCTTATTGCCGGTTTTGCCACGCAGCATCACAAAATTGCCGAGCAGCGACAAGAAAACGCCGGCCGTGGTGAGCCAGCCCCAGACAAATTTTTCAAAGGTGAGTGAAATCGTCAGGGCAATGATCGGCACCATCACGCCGACGTACGATGCAGGTGCCGCACCGATCCGTTTCATCAGCGTGAGAAAACACGCGAAGGTAATGATCGAGCCGAAAATTGACAGGTACACAAGCGAAAACCAATAACTCGCGCTGCTCTCAAAGGTAATTGATTTGCCGGTGGCGACGCCGATCAACAGCGACAACGCGCCGCCGTAAAACATCCCCCACGCCATGCTCGTCCAGGTCGGCAAGCCGCGCTGCTGGGTGCGCATCGCGACCATACTACCGGCCGCCGATGCCACCACGGACAACATCGTCAGCAGCGCGCCCAGTTCCGCGTTGCGGCTGACCGAGAGATTGCCGAACTCGTGCCAAAACACGCAGGTAATTCCCGCGATGCCGAGGGTCGCGCCGAGCGCCACGCGTTGCGTCATCGGCGTGCCAAAAAACAGGCGCGAAAAAAACATGGCAATCATCGGGCTCGCCGAATAACCGATGGCAACCATCCCGGAAACGATGAAGGTTTCGGCGTAATAAACGAGGATGTAGCTGACGGAGAAAAGCGCCGCGCCGAAAAAGAACAAATCGACATGTTGTGACCGATTGAAGCTCAACGGCATACGCTGCCAGCGGCAGAAGGCGAACAACACGGCCGAGGCCAGCAGAAATCGATATCCGACCGACATTTCGACCGCGACTTGGCCCAATTGAAACGTGATCGCGAGCCAGGTCGAGCCCCAGATCAAGACGCAGACTGAAAATAACTGGAGATTGGAAAGTGTCATGGAGATCCGGAAACGAAATATTCACGTCGCGACCCGAGCCTTCGCTTCCCTCAGAGCCTGCCCCGGACTTGATCCGGGAATGACATCATGTCTGGGACGACATCACGATTGCGTGAAAAGTTTGCGCGTTATTTGGCAATCCCCATCTGCGACAACACAAACGAATAGGTAAACGCAATCTCTTTCAGATAATCGTAGCGCCCCGACGCACCGCCATGACCCGCGTCCATATTGGTCTTCAGCAATAGCGGATTGTCGCCGGTTTTCAATGTTCTCAGCCGCGCGACATATTTGGCCGGCTCCCAATACGACACTTGACTGTCATTGAGCGAAGTCTCCACCAGCATCGCCGGGTAGGATTTCTTTTCCAGATTTTCATAGGGCGAATAGGAGCGCATGTAGTTGTACGCGGCTTTTTCATTCGGGTTTCCCCACTCGAGGTATTCGCCGACCGTCAACGGCAAACTGGCGTCAAGCATGGTATTCATCACGTCCACGAACGGCACCTGCGTGACCACCGCCTTGAACAATTCCGGACGCAGATTGACCACCGCGCCCATCAGCAAACCGCCGGCGCTGGCACCCTGAATCGCCAGTTGCTGCGGTTCGGTATATTTTTGCGCAATCAAGTGTTCGGCGGCCGCAATAAAATCGGTGAAGGTATTTTTCTTTTTCATCATCTTGCCGTCGTCGTGCCATTGCTTGCCCATATCGTCGCCGCCACGAATATGCGCGATGGCGAAAATCATGCCTCGATCCAACAGCGCCAAACGCGACGTACTGAACGAAGGCGGATAAGCGAAGCCGTAAGAGCCATAGCCATAGAGCAATGTCGGTTGCGGCCCGTTTTTCTTCAGCGATTTTTTGTACACCAGCGACACCGGCACTTTCACACCGTCGGCGGCGGTCGCCACAATGCGTTCGGACTGGTAATCCTTGGTGTCGAATCCGCCCAGTACCGGATCCTGTTTTTTCAGAACCCTCTCGCGCTTGGCCACGTCGTAGTCAAAGATCGAGTTGGGGGTGACGAGCGAGCCATATTTGAACCGGTACGACGCGCTATTCCACTCGGCATTCTGGCCGGGAGAGACGTCATAGGCGGGTTCCGGGAACGCAATGGCGTGCGGTTGGCGCGATTTCATGTCGAACACGCGCAACTGTGGCAGGCCGCCGGATTTCTCGATGGCAACAAAAAAATCCTTGAACATGTCGACGCCATCGAGCTTGACATCGGCGCGGTGCGGAATAATTTCCTTCCATTGTTTTGTATTCACCTTGCCGATTGGCGCAACGACCATGCGGAAATTCCGTCCCTTGTCATTGGTCACGATGAAAAACTCTTTGCCTGCGTGATCGACGTAGTATTTGGTGTTATCAATTCGCTTCAGGTACGAAGCAAATTTGCCCTCGGGCATGTTCGCATCCAGCAAATATTGCTCGTTGGTCTCAGCGGATTCCGAGGTCAACAGGAGGTAACCTCGGCTCCGCATCGCCTCCACACCGATGTTGTAGAGCTCATCCTTTTCGTTGAACAACAGTTCGCTTTTACCGCCCAGCCTGGCACGAAAAAGCTGATTGGAACGCTTGGTGATTTCATCTTCCGTAACGAAGAACAGCGTCTTGTTATCGTTGGCCCATGCGACCGAGGTCACGCGCTCGCGCCTGTCATTGAGCGTATTGCCGCTGGCGAGTTCTTTCACGTAAAGCGTGTACTGCCGGAAGCCGGTGAAATCGAGCGAGTAAGCCAGCAGATTGCCATTCGGGCTCACCGAGAATGAACCCAGACCGAGGAATTTCTTGTCCTTGCCGAGTTCATTCAGGTCGAGGATTACTTCTTCGTTCGCGTCGAGCGAGCCTTTTTTGCGGCAATGAATGCTGTATTGCTTGCCCATCTCGGTGCGTGAGTAGTACCAATAGTCGCCCTTTTTGTAAGGTACGTTCGCGTCGGTCTCCTTGATGCGCGAAAGCATGTCCTTGTAGAGCGTTTCCTGAAAAGCCTTCAGCGGCCCCAGCACCGTTTCGGTATAGGCGTTTTCCGCTTTCAAATAATCAATGACTTCCGGATTTGCCTTGTCACGCAACCAGAAATAATCATCGACGCGCTT
>JANLQC010000504.1:0-3313 GCA_031367575.1 Betaproteobacteria bacterium
CACCATGCTGATCGATTTTTTCCTTTCATTAAAACAAAGTGGCCTGCCCGTTTCGGTAACGGAGTACTTGTCGCTATGCGAAGCGATGGACAAGGGTGTCATTCACGGCAGCGTCGATGATTTCTATTACCTGTCGCGCACCTGCCTGGTCAAAGACGAAAGCAATTTTGATCGTTTCGACCGTGCCTTCGCGGCCTACTTTAAGGGAGTCGACGCGCTCAATGCGGTATTGCCCACCGACATTCCTGAACAATGGTTGCGCAAGCTCGCCGAAAAACTATTGAGCGACGAGGAGAAAGCGCAAATCGAGGCGCTCGGCGGCTGGGACAAGTTAATGGAAACGCTGAAACAGCGTCTGGAGGAGCAAAAGGCCAGACATCAAGGCGGATCGAAATGGATTGGCACGGCGGGAACGTCACCGTTCGGGGCCTACGGCTTCAACCCGGAAGGCATACGTATCGGGCAGGAAGGTTCGCGCCACCGCAGCGCCGTCAAAGTGTGGGATCAGCGCGCTTTTCGGGACTACGACGATAACGTTGAATTGGGTATCCGCAATATCCAGTTGGCGCTGCGCCGCCTGCGCAAATTCGCGAGCCAAGGTGCCGAGGAAGAACTCGACATGGACGGCACCATTCGTGCCACCGCCAACAACGCCGGATGGCTTGATTTGAAGCTGGTGCCGGAACGCCACAACAAGGTCAAGGTGTTGCTGTTTCTCGATGTCGGCGGCTCGATGGATGATTACGTGCATCGCTGCGAAGAATTGTTTTCCGCCTGCAAAACCGAATTCAAGCATCTCGAATATTTTTACTTTCACAATTTCATCTATGAAGGCGTGTGGCGCAACAACCGGCTGCGCCACGCGGAAAAATTGTCGACCTTCAATGTGCTTCATAAATACGGGCCGGATTACAAGCTGATTATCGTCGGTGACGCCACCATGAGCCCGTATGAAATTTTGCAACCGGGCGGCAGTGTTGAACACTGGAATGACGAGACCGGCGCAATCTGGCTAAAGCGCATGACGGATTTTTATCGCCACTCGGTGTGGATAAATCCGACACCGGAAGCGCAATGGCCGTGGACGCAATCAATCAAGATTGCGCGCGAGCTGATGGAGGATCGGATGTTTCCGATGACGGTTGCCGGGCTCGAAAAGGCGATGCGCGAGCTTTGTTAGGATTTCGGCAAGGATTCCTGATGGCAATCGGTCGTTGCCCATTCTTGTCTATCGTTCATTGCCGCCCATTCGTTTTACAATAACAGCACAATAAGATTTTTCGGAGGTGTGTGTGCGTATTGCGATGCTGGAGGACGATGTCGATATCGCCGCTGCCATGCAACTTTGGCTGGAAGCGGGCGGCCACACGGTTCATCATTTCGCGTCCGGAAAGGCCATTGTTCGCGAAGCCACACGCGAGAGTTTCGACCTGTTTCTGCTCGATTGGCATGTGCCGGATTTATCCGGTGAAGACGTGTTGAAATGGCTGCGTGAAAAACAGTGCTCGACGGTGCCGGTGCTGTTCGCGACCGGGCGCGATTCGGAACAGGACATCGTCGCCATTCTCGCCGCAGGCGCGGATGATTACATGATCAAACCGGTGCGGCGCCAGGAATTGCTGGCGCGGGTCGATGCGCTGATTCGGCGGATGCGCCCGCGTGTGCCGGAAGCCGATTCCATCGACATGCCTCCGTATCGCATCGATCTCGTCAATCGCATTGTGAATCTGGACGATGCGCCGGTCGAGTTGACTGACAAGGAGTACGACCTGACGCTATTTCTGTTTCGCAATCTCGGGCGGCTATTGTCGCGCGGCCATATATCCGAAAGTGTGTGGGGCCGCACCTCCGATATTCAATCGAGAACGGTCGATACCCATGTCAGCCGCGTGCGCAAGAAACTCGATTTCGGTCCCGAACGCGGTTTGCGCCTGACGCCGATTTACAATTTTGGCTATCGGCTGGAAAAAGTGACTAAATAGATTTGCGACGTCCCGATTCAAACCAATCGGCCATTCCCTTGAAAAAAAATGAAATTTCCAATTCGCTTTTTATCGATTGTCGCCGTGATGGCTTTCCCGGCCGGCGCGCTGGCCGATGCACCGCGCTTTTACGTCTATCAGGCGGTGCAGGGCGATACATTGATCAAGCTCGCCAATCGCTTTCTTTCCAACAAGAATGATTGGCAAACGCTGCAAACTCACAACGCCCTGAAAGAACCGAATCGCATTTCTGTCGGTACCGCTATCCGCATTCCGGTCGTCGCGATGCGCACCGACCCCGCGCCGGCGGTGGTGATGGCGTCCAAGGGCCGCGTCGAGTCGGGCGCAGAACCCGTCACATCGGGAATGAAACTGCGCGAAGGCGATGCGATCAAGACCGGTGACGATGGCTTTGTCACGATACTGCTCGCCGACGGATCGACGATTGCCGTTCAGGCGAAATCCATATTGCGTATTGAGCGCGCGCGCCAGTTGACCAATACCGACGGGGTCCTGGATTCCATCGTGCGGCTCGACAGTGGGCGGCTGGAGACGCGCGCGACGAGCGCTTCTCGAAAATTGTTGTTGATCGCGTCGCCGCCGGTGCCGAGGTCGAATTGACCGGCCTTGGCGTGAATGTCTATTACGTGCGGCTCAGGACCGTTGCCGTGAATGCGGGCGCCGTGCCGACCGAAGGAGGGCTGTGGAGTGAAACCGGCACGCTGGAGGTCTACCCCAACGATTGGTGGCTCGCGACCTATCCATCGCCGACACGCTGAACGCCGCCCATCGGTGGCGCAAATATCGGCCGGTAACTTGCCGCAAACACCGGTTCAGGATTTACCTGATACCGACTGAAAATTGTAAATTCCATCTGCGGTGTACGTCCGGACCACGCGCCCCTCGCGCCATAGAAAGTGCAAATGCGCGATCGCCTCGCCGATGGCGAAAACAAGTTGGTGATCGTTTAGCGGGCGCCGGAATAATATCGGCAGGATTTCCGCCGCGCTCTTCGGCGTATCGAGAGCCGCGACCAGTTCGCCGAGCCGCAGCGCGTGGTGCGCGTGAAGCTCGGCGATGCGTTCATGCAGGCCAGTGAAAACGCGGTCGTGTGAAGGCAGCACCAGCGTCTCTTCGGGAAGTGCCGAAAACCTGCTCATGCCGTCAAGAAACAATTTCAACGGATTGGCCTCGGGTTGATTGCCCCACACGCTCACGTTGGTGGTGATGCGCGGCAACACCTGATCACCGGAAATGAAAATATTGTCGTCGCGCGAAAACAGCGTGGCGTGCTCCGGTGCGTGGCCAAACGCAGTGATGACGCGCCATTC
>JANLQC010000509.1:0-3069 GCA_031367575.1 Betaproteobacteria bacterium
GTGATGGGCGGCAACGTGCAGGGCGGCACACTGCTGTCGGAAACGCTCGCGCAGTATTCGGCGATGATGGTGATGAAGCACAAATACGGTGAGGCAAAAATGCAGAAATATCTCGCCTACGAAATGGATCAGTACCTTCTCGGCCGGGGACTCGAGCAGAAAAAGGAATTGCCGCTCGCGCGCGTCGAAAATCAGCCATACATCCATTACCGCAAGGGCAGTGTGGTGATGTACGCGTTGCAGGATTACATCGGTGAGGAAAATGTCAACCGCGCGTTGAAAGCGCTGGTGCAGGAATCCGCCTATCAGGGCCCGCCGTATCCGAATTCCACCCTGTTCCTGAAACACATCCGTGCCGTCACGCCGGCGCATCTGCAATACCTGATCGACGATATGTTTGAAAACATCATCCTGTTTGACAACCGCACCACCAAAGCCACCTACAAGGAATTGCCCGATGGAAAATTCGCAGTTTTGATGAAAATCACCGCCAAGAAACGCAAGGCCGACAAACTCGGCAAGGAAGAGGATGTGCCTTTATCCGACTGGATCGATGTCGGTGTGCTCGATGAAAAGGGTGCGCCGATTTTTCTGGAGAAACGCAAGTTCGAGAAGGAAGAAAACGAAATCACCGTAGTCGTGGAGCGGTTGCCGGTGAAGGCGGGGATCGACCCGCTGAATAAACTGATCGATCGGCGGCCACGCGATAACGCGGTGAAGGTGGAGAAAGTATCAGGGTGAAACCCTAACATTGGAGGTCCGTAGCCCGGAAGAAGCGCAGCGTATTCCGGGGCGGTGGCCGCAATGCGCAATTGCCCGATTCAAATCACGGCCATCCCCAATTACGCGACGCTTCATCGCGGCTACGACGCGCGTTCCCCAAACACCGCGCCATCGTCTTCCGCACCAAACGCCCAATCCTCATTCACCCACCCTGCGCGGATATGCCGGTGAATCGACGAATGCGGCCAATCGCTGGCGCGCAACGTGTGCCGATGTTTCACAGGATTGAAATGAATGTAATCGACGTGGCGTTGCAAATCCTCATCGTCGCGGATGGTGTGTTCCCAATAGCGCCGTTGCCACAAATCGTACTCGCCACGATCATTGCGCCGAATCGGCGCACCCACCTGTGACAGCCGGCGCGAAAAACGGCTTTTGATAAATCGGATACGCGTGTCAAATGCAGCATCATCCGGCGGCAAGGTCATGACCATATGCAGATGTTCGGGCAACACCACCATCGCCTCGATGGTGAAGGGATGCCGTTGTCGCGCCGCGCGAAACGCCTCGCGCAGCACATCGACATAGTCGACCAGCACCCGCGATGACCGGTCGCGCAATGTCAGCGTGAAAAAATACCTGCCGCCCGCGAGGAAATTGCGACGATAGCGAACCATGCGGTGAATGTAACGGAAATCCGATCACGTCGCGCAGGTAGCCCGGATGAAGCGCAGCGCAATCCGGGATGGTGGTGATCGTGTGATAGCCCTCGATTACGCTGTGCTCCATCGAGGCTACGTGTGCCTGTAGCCCGGAAGCAGCCAAGCGTATTCCGGGAGAGTCAACCGCGAGCAGGAATTTGTTGGGAAAACCGCCCTCGATTGCGCTGCGCTCCATCGAGGCTACGATGGGTTGTACTTGGGACGTAGCCCGGATGAAGCGCAGCGCAATCCGGGGTGTCGATTGGGAGCAGGCATTTGATGGGGCGTACGAAACTCGATTGCGCTTCGCTTCATCGCCGCTACGAAATGCTAGCACCGGTGCGGGGTTTGGAGCAAAAATGCCTGTAGAAGCGCGCGGGAGCTAGGGTTTAGCTGCGCCCGCGCTATCTATTTGCAACCATGTACCGGTGCGCATTTGCGCGCGAATCAACCCCTTTGGCGCGATGGAGATGTCTTAAAGCCTCTACGCGCCACACGCATTTACGTTAAACTTGCGCGCGCTTTCAGACAAGGACACAATCCTTGAAAGAAACGGCCTCCGGCACGCTGATCGATTGGCGATTCGTCTGCCCGCAAACCCCAGAACACAATTTTGAGGAGTACCCGATGTCCGCAGTTCCCACGCCTGCAAGGGCCGCCGCAGCAAGTGGCGCGCCGATTTCAGCATTCGATTCAATCTCCCTCGACGACAAATACCTCCTCACGCATGGCCGCGTCTACCTCACCGGCACGCAGGCGCTGGTGCGTCTGCCGATGATCCAGCGCCAGCGCGATCTGGCGGCGGGCTTGAATACGGCAGGATTCATTTCAGGCTATCGAGGATCACCCCTCGGTGGCTACGATCAGGCATTGTGGAAAGCGAAAAAATTCCTCAAGGAAAACCACATTCATTTCACGCCCGGCGTGAATGAAGAATTGGCGGCGACGGCGGTGTGGGGTTCGCAGCAAGTCGGCCTGTTTGAAGGCGCGAAATACGACGGCGTATTCGGCATCTGGTACGGCAAAGGACCGGGCGTGGATCGTTCGGGCGACGTATTCAAACACGCCAATGCGGCCGGTTCATCGAAGCACGGTGGCGTGCTGCTGATCGCGGGTGACGACCACGCCTGCAAGTCCTCGACATTGCCGCACCAATCGGAACATGTTTTTGATGCCGCGATGATCCCGGTGCTGTATCCGACCGGGGTGCAGGAAATTATTGACCTTGGGCTGCATGGCATCGC
Organism: Betaproteobacteria bacterium; assembly: GCA_031367575.1. GTDB lineage: Bacteria > Pseudomonadota > Gammaproteobacteria > Burkholderiales > Usitatibacteraceae > UKL13-2. Next base: position 2,669 of record JANLQC010000509.1, read on the forward strand.
CATGTCCCGCTATTCGGGCCTTTATACGGCGTTCAAATGCGTCTCCGATACGGTTGACGCGTCCGGTTCGATCAACATCGATATCGATTCGCCGAAAATCCTGCTGCCGGAAGATTTTGTGATGCCTGCGTCCGGCGTATCGCTGCGCTGGCCGGATGCACCGCTGGAACAGGAATTGCGTTTGCAGCACGACAAGATTTACGCGGCACTCGCCTATTGTCGGGTCAACAAGTTGAACAAGATCACGATCAATTGCGACAAGCCGCGTCTTGGCATCATCGCTTCGGGCAAAAGCTATCTCGACGTGTTGCAGGCACTGGAAGACTTGGGCATTGACGAGCGCCACGCCGCAGAAATCGGCATCCGCCTGATGAAAGTCGGCATGCCGTGGCCGTTGGAAC
>JANLQC010000534.1:0-1875 GCA_031367575.1 Betaproteobacteria bacterium
CCGGCACCCAACCCGTGCTTGCAAGCAGTCTGGGTTTCATGGCCGGGGCGATCACCCGTTTTTTTACGGCCTATTACAACGTATATGCGCCGACCGGGACAGTGCGCTCGACAGTGCCCAGATTTGTGCTTGCGCTGGGCACCCAGTTTTTTCTCAACTCAGCGTTGCTTGCCGGATTGATCGAAATTGGCGTTGCGGTGTGGTGGGCGCAAGTTGCCACGACCGTTTTGCTCACGTTTGGCAACTATCTGGTCTACCGGCTCTGGGTGTTCCGTTAGGGCCGGCACCGGCGTTCCTTCACGCGCTGCGGTGTATGATTGCCTCACACTTTTCCCTTAAGAGGATGCCGTCATGGTCGTCTGTCCTATTGCCATCGCTGTCGGTTGCCAAAAATGCCCGGTATTCAAGGTTTGTCCACTCACCACGGTGATTGGCGATCAAAAAACATCCGAACCGCCGCAAAAAACGGATCAAAAAGCCGCGCCATCCGGCAAAAAAAAGGGTTGATCGAACTGCCACGCCAACGTTTTTACGATTGAAAAAACGCCAATTGGCACCAAGTTCAATGTGTTGAGTCCATCCAGTCAATCATGATCAAGCAGCGCACCCTAAAAAATAAAACCCGCGCCACCGGCGTCGGTGTGCATCTCGGCCACCGCGTCGAGATGTGGATCCGCCCGGCACCGCCGGACACCGGCATCGTCTTTTGCCGCACCGATCTGCCGGGCGCGCCGATGGTGAAAGCGCACGCACTGAATGTGCATGACACGCGCATGTCGACCCGCATCGAGGACAAGAAAACCGGTGCGCGCGCCGCGACCATCGAACACCTCATGTCGGCCTTCGCGGGCCTTGGCATCGACAACGCCTACGTTGATCTCTCGGCCGAAGAAGTGCCAATCATGGATGGCAGCGCCGGGCCGTTCATTTTTCTGTTGCAGTCGGCCGGTATTGAAGAGCAGGGCAAGGCCAAGCGTTACATCCGCGTTTTGAAGCCGGTGGAATTGAATGACAAGGATCGCCATGTTTCGCTCTCGCCATTCAACGGTTTCAAGCTCCGCTTCAACATCCAGTTCGATCATCCGGTGTTTGAAAAATCCGCGTCAGATATTGAAGTCGATTTTGCCAACGTGTCGTTCGCCAAGGATGTGGCGCGCGCACGCACCTTTGGTTTTACCCACGAAGTCGAAGCGATGCGCGCGGCCGGTCTCGGGCGTGGCGGCTCGCTTGACAACGTCATCGTGATTGACGATTTCCGCGTGCTGAACAGCGATGGACTCCGATTCGACGACGAATTTGTCAAACACAAGACGCTCGACGCGGTCGGCGATCTTTATATGCTCGGCCACCCGTTGATCGGCGCGTTTCACGGCATCAAATCCGGCCACGCGATGAACAACCAATTGGTGCGCGCGTTGCTGGCCGACGAATCGGTCTGGGAATACGTGACGTTCGATAAGCCCGAAAAATTGCCGGCCGCATTTGGCAAGATGGCGCTTTCGTCGCTGTCGGCGGCGTAGCGCGCAATCGCATGTTAATCGGATTGCGTCTGCTGCTGATGATCGCGGTGATCGCCTGCTCGGCGACTTTCCTTGGCTACCTGTTCACCAAGAATCCGCGATTGTTGAAGCTGACGCGAAATATCATCAAGGTGACGCTATTGTTCGCGGCGCTGATTGCGGTGATCTATGTGGCCGAACGATTGCTGCTGGCATGAGCTCGTTAAACTTCAAGGAAGGCACTGTCATCCTGAATGCAGTGAAGAATCTCGAGTTGACCCGATCCATCGACCCGCAAAACCGCATGTAGGATGGGTGGAGCGTAGCGATACCCATCGAGCTTGCGATGGAATTGATGGGTATCGCTGCGCTCCAC
>JANLQC010000537.1:0-2149 GCA_031367575.1 Betaproteobacteria bacterium
CGGAAATGATGGGTATCGCTGCGCTCCACCCATCCTACAACCCACTTTTCGGGGCGTCAGGGGCTTAACCGAGTGCCATGAGGGTCAGCGTGAATAGTTTTACAAAGCAATTGCCATTCAAACCGCGAAGGGAAGCGTCTGGGGTCAGTGTCAAATTTATTTCTTGAGAAAAAGTTGTCTGCGGCCGAGTGAGGCAATGGGGGTATGAAGGGACTCCATTGCGCTCTCGCCCAATTGCGACTAGACTAACATGGACTAACAACACTGGAAACCTGCTATGACCACCGTCAATATTCACGACGCCAAGACTCACTTTTCGAAACTGATCGATGCGGTTTCGCGTGGCGATGAATTTGTGATCGCCAAGGCCGGAAAGCCCGCCGCCAAACTGGTGCCGATTCGCGTGAAGGCACCTAAACGCAAGCCGGGCGCACTGAAAGGAAAAATACGCATCGCCAGGGATTTTGACGCGCCGCTCGGCGATGATGTCATGGCAATGTTCGAGGCGAACGATGCGTCTGCTGCTTGATACCCACGTCTACCTTTGGTGGCTGAGAGACGACCGGAAATTATCGGCGCGCGCGCGCAAAACCATCACGGACGCCGATGAGGTATTTGTCAGCAGCGCGTCGATATGGGAAGCGTCGATCAAATCTGCGATCGGCAAGTTGGATGCGGATGTTGACGCGTTGGTCGCGGAAATTGCGCGCAGCGGTTTTCAGGAATTACCGATCACGGCGAAACACGCCGCGCGCACCGCTGCACTATCGAGTATCCACCGCGACCCGTTTGATCGCATGTTGATCGCGCAAGCACTGTGCGAGCCGTTGCGATTCCTGACGGTCGATGCAAAATTGCGGGAGTATTCGGATCTTGTTGAAGTGATATAGGTGGCCGATGACGGATTCGCGTGTGCAGTTGCCAGACAGACTTTGGAGGCTTTGGAGACTTTGAGCAGTTGTCCATGCATAAAACAACAGCGCTGGCGCGCCTTCGCCGCAATTCTGCCTTCAAACACCGCACCAATTAGCCTGCCCCGGACTCGATCCGGCGGTGATCTACGCCTCGTGATGCGGGCTAGACATTAAACCGGAAATGCATCACATCGCCATCCTTGACGATGTACTCTTTCCCTTCAACGCGCATCTTTCCGGCTTCTTTTGATTTTGCTTCGCCGCCGAGTTTCACGTAATCATCGAACGCGATTACTTCGGCGCGGATGAAACCTTTTTCAAAATCGGTGTGAATCACGCCGGCCGCTTGCGGGGCGGTGGAGCCTTTGTGAATGGTCCAGGCGCGCACTTCTTTTTCGCCGGCGGTGAAGTAGGTTTCCAAACCCAGCAGCGTGTAGGCGGCACGGATCATCCGATCGAGACCCGGCTCGGTCATGCCGATGTCGTCGAGAAATACTTTCTTGTCTTCATCCGGCATGTCAGCGATTTCGGCCTCGATCTTTGCGCAGATGGCGACCACCGGTGCGCTTTCTTTCGCGGCGTGCGCTTTCACGGCGTCGAGCAAGGGATTGTTCTCGAAGCCGCCTTCGATCACGTTGGCGACATACAGCACCGGCTTCGCGGTGATGAGACTCAATGGTTTGATCAGCGCCATCTGATCGGCATCGAGGCCCATGCTGCGCACCGCTTCGCCTTGATCGAGGTGCTTCATCATCGGCTCGAGAATGGCGGCCAGCTTGAGCGCATCCTTGTCGCCAGCGCGGCCATTCTTGTTGGCTTTGTGCAATGCTTTCTCGACCGACGCCATATCGGCCAGCGCCAACTCGGTATCGATTACGCCGATGTCGGAAAGCGGATCGACTTTGCCGACAACGTGAATGACATTGTCATCTTCAAAACAGCGCACCACGTGCGCGATCGCGTCGGTCTCGCGGATGTTGGCCAGAAACTGGTTACCGAGGCCTTCGCCTTTCGATGCGCCCGCGACCAATCCCGCGATATCGACGAACTCGACGATGGCCGGAATTTCTTTCAGCGGTTTCACGAGGCTGGATAACTGCGCCAAACGCAAATCGGGCACTTCGACGATGCCGATGTTGGGCTCGATCGTGCAAAACGGATAATTTTCCGCCGCGATGCCGGCTTTGGTCAGCGCATTAAAGGTGGTCGATTTGCCGACGTTGGGTAGTCCTACG
>JANLQC010000578.1:0-4385 GCA_031367575.1 Betaproteobacteria bacterium
AGGAAATCGCGAAGACCAAGATGCCAAACCTGACCGCCGCCGATATGGATGCTGCGGTTCGCACCATTGCCGGGAGCGCGCGTTCAATGGGAATCGAAGTTGAGGGAGTCCGATAATGGCAAAGATTACTAAACGTCAGAAAGCACTGGCCGGCATTGTCGACGCCAACAAGAATTACGCCGCAAACGAAGCGCTGGAACTGGTAAAGAAAACCGCCACGGCAAAGTTTGACGAATCGGTGGACGTTGCAATTAACCTCGGTATCGATGCCAAGAAATCGGATCAGGCGGTTCGTGGCTCCGTCGTATTGCCGCGCGGCACGGGCAAGAGTGTACGGGTCGCGGTGTTTGCGCAAGGTGCCAATGCGGACAAAGCCAAAGCGGCGGGTGCCGAAATTGTCGGCTTCGACGATCTGGCTGAGAAAATCAAGGGCGGGTTCATGGATTTCGACGTGGTCATTGCCACGCCGGACGCAATGAAGGTGGTCGGTGCGCTCGGTCAGATTTTGGGTCCTCGTGGACTGATGCCGAACCCAAAAGTCGGCACCGTTACGCCAAACGTTGAGCAGGCCGTGAAAAATGCCAAGGCCGGTCAGGTGCAATATCGCGCTGACAAGGCTGGCATTATCCAATGTACGATCGGACGCGCCTCGTTTCCGCTGGACGCGCTGAACGAAAACTTGGTGGCATTGGTCGCTGCGGTTAACAAGGCAAAGCCGGCCACATCAAAAGGTATTTATCTGAAGAAGGTTTCGGTTTCTTCAACCATGGGCGTGGGCGTACGCGTAGAGCCGTCGGCTTTCGCGGTGTCCAACGCGCAACAACAGTAATTTTTTGAATTAAGCCCCTCGCGTTGAAAAACGTGGGGGCGGTTCTTTGGGCCCGGCGGTCAACTCATCGATTGTCCGGGGTTGTCAAAGACCGTAGGAATCCAAGGCATTGGTTGTATGTGGTGTGCCAAGGGTTTAATCAGCAGCAATGTTGTCCTACGCAGATGGCGGTCCCCAGTACGAATTTGGTTGGTTGACGGGTGCGAATTCTTCAACGGACACGGTTCAAACAAAAGGTCGCTATGTCGGTGTGGGTGTGCCAGTTGGCGCATTCATTCATCAACGTAAAGGAGATCAAACGTGAGTTTGAATCTGGAAGGTAAGAAAGAAGTCGTCGCGGATGTCATCGCCAATGTGGCGAAGGCCCAGACGATGGTGCTCGCCGATTATCGGGGTACCACGGTCGCGGAATTGACCAAACTGCGCAGCGATGCGCGTGCGAAGGGTGTTTACATGCGCGTTCTCAAGAACACGCTGGCCCGTCGCGCAGTTGCCGGAACGCCTTTCGAGGTGGCCGCCGACAAAATGGTCGGTCCGTTGATTTATAGCTTTTCGGTAGACGCCGTTGCTGCGGCCAAAGTCGTTAGCGACTTTGCCAAAGGCAAGGAGAAGTTCGTCATCACGGCAGGTGCATACGGCGGCAAAGTGCTGGACAAGGCGGCGGTTCAATCGCTCGCCAACATCCCCAGCAAGGAAGTGCTGCTGGCTCAACTGTTGGGTCTGATGCAAAGCCCGGTTTCGCGGATGGCTCGCGTTCTGGCGGCATTGGCCGAGAAAAAATCCGAAGGCGTGGCTGCGTAAATTCGCGCGTAATTTTCGCGGCACTCCGGTAGTCAAATCATTCAACTTTTAGATAGGAATTTTCAACATGGCATTCGATAAAGACGCATTTCTGACCTCGCTGGACAGCATGTCGGTGATGGACTTGAACGATCTGGTTAAAGCGATCGAAGAGAAGTTCGGTGTTTCCGCTGCGGCAATGTCCGCACCTGCTGCGACCGGCGCGGCGGCGGCGGTGGTGGAAGAGAAGACGGAATTCAACGTGATGCTGGTTGATTTCGGCGCCAACAAGATCAATGTGATTAAAGCGGTTCGCGAAATCACCGGTCTCGGTCTGGCGGAAGCCAAAGCACTGGTTGAAGGTGCGCCAAAAGCGGTTAAAGAAGGTGTCAATAAAGCCGACGCCGACGCCATCGCCAAGAAGCTCACCGACGCTGGTGCCAAGGCCGAACTGAAGTAACCCGGTTTCGCGGCTTAGCAGTTTAGCGCGATACCAAACCCCAGTGCTGGCGCGGTGTTTCGGGCAAAAATGCCTGAAACCCCGCGCCGATTCTGGACTTTGACTACCCGGCATCGCAATTAGTGCTGGAGAGGTCAAAGCAAAGCGATCAAAACATCGACGCGCTTTGCTTTGTCTTCTGAAACGACGGCAGAAGACTAGTTTGGTCGGGCAACCTCCCGGTTGCTGTCAGCCATAGAAGGGTAGCGGCCCTTCGCCACACTTGATGTTATCAATGGATCGATAACGCCAGTCGAGGAACATTGACGCGGGCGACTGCCTGCCAATCAAGGAAACAGTTTGAGGCCGTCGCGAGCGGCTCGAGATGGCAGCAGAGTGTGGATATGTGCGGATATATGCAAATGCACATTGAGCACCGAAGTTGACAAATCGTGCCGCGCAGCAGGCCGCAAACCGTTTCCAAACCCTTCAACGTGCGGAGAAAATGATGTCCCATCCCGTAGCTTCCCCTGCCTATACTTTCACTGAGAAAAAACGCATTCGCAAAAGTTTTGCGAAGCGCGCCAGCGTTCTCGATGTGCCATTTTTGTTGGCAACGCAGTTGAATTCGTATGCCGAATTCCTGCAAGCCGAAGTGGCCGTCGCCAATCGCAAAAATCAGGGTCTGCAATCGGCGTTCACGTCGGTGTTTCCGATTGTCAGCCACAACCACTTTGCGCGACTTGAGTTCGTGAGCTATCAACTCGGTCTGCCACCGTTTGATGTGCTTGAATGCCAACAGCGCGGCCTCACCTATGCGTCGCCATTGCGCGCCAAGGTGCGTTTGGTGATCATGGATCGTGAAGCGTCGAAGCCGACGGTGAAGGAATTGAAAGAGCAGGAAGTCTACATGGGCGAGATTCCGCTCATGACCGCCAATGGCTCGTTTGTCATCAACGGCACCGAGCGCGTGATCGTTTCGCAGTTGCATCGCTCACCCGGTGTGTTCTTCGAGCATGATCGCGGCAAGACCCATTCTTCCGGCAAGTTGCTGTTCTCGGCGCGGGTGATTCCTTACCGCGGCTCGTGGCTCGATTTTGAATTCGATCCGAAAGATTATTTGTATTTCCGCGTTGATCGTCGCCGCAAAATGCCGGTGACGATTTTGCTGAAGGCGCTTGGCTACTCGCCGGATCAAATTTTGCGCGAGTTTTTTGCGTTCGACGAATTTCACATCTCGAAAAAAGGTGAAATTGAACTCGAACTGGTTGCGGATCGCCTGAAAGGCGATATCGCCAAGTTCGACATCGTCGCCAAGGACGGCAAAGTGCTGGTGCAAAAAGACAAGCGCATTACCGCCAAACATATCCGCGACATGGAAGCGGCCAAGATGAAACGCCTGCCGGTGAACGACGATTATTTGGTCGGGCGCGTGCTGGCGACCAATATTGTCAACACCGAAACCGGTGAATTCGTGGCCAACGCCAATGAAGAACTGACAGACGTGTCGCTGCGGAAATTGATCGACGCGGGTGTTGAAACCATTTTCACGATTTACACCAACGATCTTGATCAAGGCGGGTACATTTCGTCCACGCTGCGAATCGATGAAACGGTTGATGCACTTAATGCGAAAGTCGCCATTTACCGGATGATGCGTCCGGGTGAGCCGCCGACCGAAGACGCGGTCAATGCGTTGTTCAACGGTTTGTTCTTTTCTGAGGAGCGTTACGATCTTTCCGCTGTCGGTCGGATGAAATTCAATCGCCGTGTCGCGCGTGAAGAACTGACCGGTGCGATGACATTGTCGACCGAAGACATCGTTTCCGTGATCAAGATTTTGGTCGAATTGCGCAATGGGCGCGGCGAAATCGATGACATCGATCACTTGGGCAATCGACGTGTTCGCTCGGTTGGCGAATTGGCCGAAAACCAATTTCGTTCCGGGCTGGTGCGTGTTGAGCGCGCCGTGCGTGAGCGTTTGTCACAAGCGGAAGCGGAAAACCTGATGCCGCACGATTTGATCAACGCCAAGCCGGTGTCGGCCGCGATCAAGGAATTTTTTGGATCATCCCAGTTGTCGCAGTTTATGGATCAAACCAATCCACTGTCAGAGATCACGCATAAGCGTCGCGTCTCTGCGTTGGGTCCGGGCGGCCTGACGCGCGAGCGTGCCGGCTTTGAAGTTCGTGACGTACATCCGACGCATTATGGTCGTGTGTGCCCGATCGAGACACCGGAAGGCCCGAACATCGGCCTCATCAACTCGCTGGCACTTTATGCGCGCGTGAATGAATACAGTTTCATTGAAACGCCGTATCGCAAAGTACACAACGG
>JANLQC010000598.1:0-4261 GCA_031367575.1 Betaproteobacteria bacterium
GGCGGAGTTTGCGAGTTTGCGAGTTTGAATTCGATCATTTGCAATGCTGATTTTTATGCGTTGATGTGGATACCGAAAATCCCTCCCGGCCTCCCTTTGAAAAGGGAGGAGAGTTCGGTGCGGATTGAAGCGTCACGCGCCGCACTTCCCCCTTTTTAAAGGGGATTGAGAGGGATTCGCGGTGGTCATCACGGCGAAGGCATTGATGAAAACCAGAACAAGACCATCCATTGGTTCCACCGCATCATTTAGTGCAATGCCGCAATGTTGAAATGAACCCGAACCCGCCAATCGCAATCGCAATCGAAATGAAATCCGCGTTACTGATCATCGACGTACAAGTCGGCATTGCCCGCAGCAAGGAAATCTGCGCGGGCTGGCCAACGATCATCGGCAATATCGCCAAACTGATTTCCGATGCCAGGTCCAACAACGTGCCGGTAATTTTTGTTCAGCACGACGGCACGCCGGGCGATCTGCTGGAACCGGGGTGCGAAGGCTGGGCGTTGTGTCCCGAACTCGGCGTGATGGCGTCTGATACCGTCATCCGCAAATCCGCCTGCGATTCGTTTTACGGCACCAACCTGGAAGTGACATTGCGCAATCTTGGTGTCACGCGTTTGATTGTCACCGGTTGCATGACCGAATTCTGTGTTGATACTTCGGTGCGGCGCGCGGTCTCGTTGGGATTCGATGTCACGCTCGCGTCTGACGCGCATGGCACCTGGAATTCAGCCGCACTCGATGCCGGAAAAATCATCGAGCATCACAATGGTCTGCTCAACCAGTTTTCGGCGGGGCATGCCACCGTCACCGTCACGCCCAGCCGGGCGGTGGCCTTTGCCTGAATCCATGAAAATTTTCAATCTGAAATTGTCACGGGCAACGCGCAATTCCCCAACGACGCCGGAGAACCGATTTGAACAGTAGCACCACCGCCGACAAAGTCACGCACCAGGCATCGAAACCCGCCAAACCGGTTGGCCTGAATTTCATTTTGGTGTGCGTGTTCATCGATATGCTTGGCGTGGGTCTGGCGGTGCCGGTGTTGCCGGTGCTGGTCGGCGAATATGTGGATGGCCGCGACATGCAATCGCATTGGTACGGCATTCTCGTGACGGTTTTCGGCTTATGCCAATTTTTGTTCATGCCGCTATTGGGCGCGCTGTCCGATAAAATTGGCCGGCGGCCGGTGTTGCTGTATTCAATGGTCGGCATGGCGATCAATTTTTTCTCGACCGCACTTGCCACCAGCCTCGCGATGTTGTTCATCGGGCGTGTGGTGGGCGGCATGTCGTCAGCCAGCATGTCGGTGGCGAATGCCTATGCATCCGACGTGACCACGCCGGAGAATCGCGCCAAAGCATTTGGCAAGATCGGGGCGTGTTTTGGATTGGGTTTTATTTTTGGCCCGGTCATTGGCGGATTTCTGGGCAGCATCAATTTGCACCTGCCGTTTTATGTGGCCGGTGGATTGTGTGTGGCCAATTTCATCTTCGGCTATTTTTTCGTGCCCGAATCGCTGCCGCGCGACAAGCGCAACACGTTTTCATGGGCCAAGTCCAATCCGTTCACCGCCATTCGCGGCCTGCTGCGGCGGATTGAAATCCGCGGGCTGGTGGCGGTGTTTGCGCTGGCAAGTCTGGCGCAGATTTTGACGCACACCATCTGGGTGCTGTACACCAATTTCCGTTTCGGCTGGGGGCCGTGGGAAAACGGTCTCTCGCTGTTTTGCGTCGGCATTACCGCTGCAATTGTGCAGGCCGGCTTGCTGGGGTGGCTGCTGAAAACATTTGGCGAAGTGCGCCTGTCGTTGCTGGGACTCATTTCCGGCGCGGTCGTCTACGTGTTGTATGGACTCGCGACGCAAGGGTGGATGATGTATGTTTTTATACTTGTCAACGTGCTCGCCTTCGGTGCGGGACCCGCGTTGCAGGGAATTGTTTCCAGGCAGACCGACCCGAAAGAACAGGGGGCATTGATGGGTTCGCTGCAATCGATCAACAGCCTGGCGGTCATCATCGGGCCGCTGCTGGGGGCCTCGTTGCTCGGTGTCGTGAGCCACTACCCGCAGGGGGATTTCCGCATCGGCAGCGTGTTTTTCCTGTGCGCGATACTGAATTTGCTCGCGGTCTATATCGCCTGGCGATACTTCAAGAGTCACGCCATATTTTCGACGCCCTATATCAAGCCGCACAAATAAATGACCGACAAAATCCTCATTCTCGATTTCGGCTCGCAGGTCACACAACTCATTGCGCGGCGCGTGCGCGAGGCGGGCGTGTATTGCGAATTGCATCCCTTCGATATGTCTGACGCCGGGATTCGCGCATTCGACCCGAAGGGCGTGATCCTCTCCGGCAGTCACGCCTCCGTCATCGAGAACGGCACCGCGCGCGCGCCGCAGGTGGTGTTCGAACTGGGTGTGCCGGTACTCGGCATTTGCTACGGCATGCAGACGATGGCCGCGCAACTCGGTGGCAAGGTTGAAACCGGTCTGGTGCGCGAATTTGGTTATGCCGAAGTGCGCGCGCGCGGACATTCAAAATTGTTGGAAGGCATTCAGGATCGCACCAATGCAAAAGGCCACGGCCTGCTCGACGTATGGATGTCGCATGGGGACAAGGTCACCGAATTGCCGCCCGGCTTCAAGGCCATCGCCTCCAACGAGACCACACCACTGGCCGCCATGGCAGATGAAGCGCGCGGTTTTTATGCTGTGCAATTTCATCCGGAAGTCACGCACACCCGGCAGGGCCGGGCGATTTACCAGCGCTTCGTGCATGACATTTGCGGCTGCGATGGATCATGGAACATGCCCGATCATGCACCCAATGCGGTTGCCGATATTCGCGAACAGGTCGGGGCGGAAGAAGTCATTCTCGGCTTGAGTGGCGGCGTTGATTCGAGTGTTGCCGCAGCGCTGGTTCATCAGGCCATCGGTGATCAACTGACTTGTGTATTTGTCGATACCGGTTTGCTTCGCCAGAATGAAGGCAAGCAAGTGATGGACATGTTCGGCAACCATATGCACATGAAAATCATTCATGTCGATGCCTCGGACGAATTCCTGAGCCAGTTGAAAGGTGTGGCCGACCCCGAACAAAAACGCAAGATCATCGGCCGCGTCTTTGTGGAAATTTTTCAGCGCGAAGCGGCGAAATTGCCGTCGGCGAAATGGCTTGCGCAGGGCACGATTTATCCGGACGTGATCGAAAGCGCGTCGGCCAAAACCAAAAAAGCCCACACCATCAAATCGCACCACAACGTCGGCGGCTTGCCGGAGTCGCTGCATTTGAAGTTGCTGGAGCCGCTGCGCGAATTGTTCAAGGACGAAGTGCGCGAACTCGGCGTGGCGCTCGGCTTGCCGCGCGAAATGGTCTATCGCCATCCGTTTCCCGGGCCGGGGCTGGGCGTGCGCATTCTGGGCGAAGTGTCAAGGGAAGCGGCTGATTTGCTGCGCCGCGCCGATGCGATTTTCATCGAAGAATTGCGTGCGGCAAAAGATGCCGAAGGCACCAGTTGGTACGACAAGGTCGCGCAGGCGTTCGCCGTCTTCCTGCCGGTGAAAAGCGTCGGCGTCATGGGCGATGGCCGCACCTACGAATACGTGGTCGCATTGCGCGCGGTGCAGACCACCGATTTCATGACCGCGCATTGGGCCGAGTTGCCGTATTCGCTTCTTGCAAAGGTATCGAACCGGATCATCAATGAAGTGCGCGGATTCAATCGCGTGGTGTATGACGTGAGCGGCAAGCCGCCGGCGACCATTGAGTGGGAATGAGGGGTCTGTGGGTCTTCGGAATTTTCTTCAGTGCTGTCAGTAGACTTGCAGGTTCTAGATGACCATCGTAGCGCCATTGACAATGACGCAGAGTTTTGAGGGCAAGCGATAGGAGTTGATAGACTTTGAGCTTGTTGCCTGTTGGCTACTCGTGCGCTTCGTGTGCGGCGTTCCGGATAATATTTATTGCGCAGAAAATATCACGTTTTTTCCAAATGCCGATGCGGGCACGAAGCCGAGATTTCTGGGTAATCCCGTGATCAATTACGTTTTTGAATTCGCCTTCAGTTGAATAGCCCGACATTGATCGAGCATCGTTTCAAAGGGTTCGACGTCATCGAAAAACAAGCCGTCATCAATCATGTGTTGATAGTCGGCGGACAGCTTGGTTAGAGCACCATTATCAGGGACGAGTTGGAGGCCGCCAGCAACTGCCGCGTGGTAGTCAATGACATCCCCCTGCGTGGTTTTTTCCCC
>JANLQC010000610.1:0-4044 GCA_031367575.1 Betaproteobacteria bacterium
GCTTGATAAACAGGCGGGGCGCTTGTCGCTGAACGGCCTCGGCATGGCAGCGGGCACGCTCGCGCAACTGGATCAATTGATCCAGCAGCCGCACGGCATCATCCTCGTCACCGGGCCGACCGGCTCGGGCAAAACCACCACCCTGTACGCCGCGTTATCAAGGCTCGACGCGACCACGCGAAACATCATGACAGTGGAAGACCCGATCGAATACGACCTCGATGGGGTCGGCCAGACGCAGGTCAATCCGAAAATCGAAATGACCTTTGCGCGCGCCCTGCGGGCAATATTGCGGCAGGATCCGGACGTGATCATGATCGGCGAAATCCGCGATCTGGAAACCGCGCAAATTGCCGTACAGGCCTCCCTCACCGGGCATTTGGTGTTGGCGACACTGCACACCAATTCGGCGGCAGGGGCGGTGACGCGGCTGGTGGATATGGGGATTGAGCCGTACCTGCTCGCGTCCACGCTGTCGGGTGTGCTTGCGCAACGCCTGGTGCGCAAACTGGTGCCCGGCAAGCGTGATGAGTTCAAGGGCCGCACCGGCATTTATGAATTGCTGACGGTCGATGAAGGGCTGCGGAAATCGATCCACGATGGCACCGCAGAAAGTGGCATCGCCGCAATGGCGATGAACAACGGCATGGTGACGCTGCGTGACGATGGCCAGCGCTGGGTGGATGCGGGTGTCACGTCGCGGGAAGAAGTAATGCGCGTGACGCGGGATTAGTGTCGTGAACGCAGTGACGTATCCGGTCGAATTTCTTGGCCGGCAATTCAACATGCTGCGACCGGATCCTTCACGGCGTTCAGGATGACAACCCAATAATATGCCCGGCTACCAATACACCGCCTACGACATCGATGGCCGCGAACAGCGCGGTGTGCTCGAATCGGATAGCCCGCGTCTGGCGCGCGCGGTGTTGCGCGAGAAAGGTCTGTTCCCGCTTGATGTAACGTTGATCGAAGCGGCCAACGATGCCGGCACCGGCAGTGGCGCCGCACCAATTCGCCTGGGCACCGGCGATCTCGCGCGCATCACGCGGCAACTCTCCACGCTGCTCGGGGCCGGCCTCACCATTGAGCAAACGTTCAATGCGTTAATCGAGCAAGCCGAGTCCGAATCCGAACGGCAATTGCTGGCGCGCCTGCGCGGTGCGGTGCTGGAAGGCCACGCACTCGGTGCCGCACTCGCCGCCTATCCCGCTACGTTTTCAGACTTGTATCGCACCCTGATTACGGCGGGCGAAGCGTCTGGCAAATTGCCCGAGGTGCTCGCGCGCCTTGCCGACCACGTTGAAAACCAGCAGGCGATGAAACAGAAATTTCTGGTCGCGATGATTTATCCGGCCATCGTCATGCTGGTGTGCGTGCTGGTGGTGGCCGGGTTGATGATTTATGTCGTGCCGCAGGTAGTGGGGGTTTTTGAATCGACCAAGCAAACGCTGCCGTGGATCACGCGCGCGATGCTGGCGTTGTCGCGATTTTTGCAGGCGACCGGCGTAGTCTGGCTGGTGCTGGTCGTCGTTGCATTTTTTGTGGCGCGCGCGGCGTTGAAACGCGAAGCCATTCGCCGCAAATGGGATGCATGGTTATTGACGCTGCCGGTGATCGGCCGCCTGATCCGCGCGCAACAATCGTCGCAGCTCGCCGCCACGCTGTCGATCCTGGTCGGCAGCGGCGTGCCGGTGTTAACCGCGTTGGCGGCGGGCACCGGCGTGGTGAACAATTTGCCGATGAAAGATGCACTGGCGCGCGCCGCCAATGCCGTGCGTGAAGGCGCGGGGCTTTCGCAATCCCTAGCACAGAGCCGCCAATTTCCGCCGGTGATGGTGCATCTGATTGCCTCCGGTGAAGCGAGCGGACGACTGCCGCAAACACTCGCCACCGCCGCCTACCAGCAGCAGCGTGACGTGGAACTGCGCACCACCGCGATTGCCGCGATCATTGAGCCATTGATGATGTTGGTGATGGGCGGCGTGGTGCTGACCATTGTGCTGGCGGTGCTGTTGCCGATTTTTGAATTGAATCAGTTGGTGCGATGAGAATTCCCGTGTCACACGGCGAGCGCAACCGAAAACCCTTTTGGTATCGGTAACATGACCGCCGAGTTCATGCGCCTCGACAAGTGGCTATGGGCCGCCCGCTTCTACAAGACCCGCCAAATTGCCATCGAGTCAGTCACGGCGGGCCACGTTGAAATCAATGGCGAGCGCGCCAAACCGGCAAAGGCCGTCAAACCGGGTGACGAAATTACCGTACGCAAGCCGCCTTATGAATTGGTCGTGACCGTGACAGCGGTCTCGGATAAACGCGGTGCCGCGACGCTTGCGCGCCAATTGTTTACTGAAACCGCCACCAGCATCGCCGCGCGCGAGAAGCTGGCGGCAGAATTGCGCGAAATGCCGACGCCGGGGTTCAAAGGCCGACCCACCAAGCGTGACCGGCGCACGCTGGACAATTGGCAGCGGGCGGCGGCATTGATGAATGATGATTAGCGCACACCGGCATGCAGGTCGTTTTTACCGGCGGCTGGCGGTCGTGCTTACTGCATCCGTTTTCTCCTTTGCCCACGCCGCCGTCTACATCATCGATCCGCGCGAGACCACGGCAAATTTCGGCGTGAATTTTCTCGGGCTGTTTCCGATCCACGGACAGTTTCAACGCACCACCGGCACCCTGAACTATGATCGCGCCACCCGGCACGGCAGCATCGAAGTCGTCATCGACACCACCACGCTGGTTGCGAGCACCGCGCACGCACAGGCATCGGCGCGCGGCATGGATTTTTTCGAGGTCGACAAATATCCGTCCATCGAATTCAAGTCGTCACGCTTTGTATTTGATGAAAACCGCCTCGCGTTTATTGAAGGCAGCCTGACGATGGTCGGAAATACGCGACCGGTGATATTAAGCGTATCTGATTCGAGTTGCGATGCGGCCACCAGCACCGAACCCGCGCGTTGTCAGGCGACCGCCGACGTCGTGGTGAAACGATCCGCCTTCGGCATGAAAGCGTGGGCGCGCACGGTGGGCGAGGAAGTGACGATTCGCATCGCGATCATGGCGCGGCAGGCAAAAGAAATTGAGGCGCGCAACGGGGATCGTTAGCCGCGCCGCGCGATGTCAGCGCTTCATGAACGCTTCATGAACGCCGACAGCGCATCCTGCAACAGGTTGTGGTTGTCGGGAAGCTGGCCGTTCGGCGAGAGCTTGTCGATAATTTGCGGCAGCATCGAGGCGAGACCGCCGGAAACATCGCCGTGCGACATGCCCAATTTGGCGGCGATTTCGCTGATCTTGTCCGAGCCCAGCGCAGACGTGAGCTGATCGCCGGAAATGGGCATGTTGTCACCTGAGCCGATCCATGAATTCAGTTGTTCGCCCATGCCGGCGTTCTGCAGCGAATTCATCAAGCCGCCCAGTCCCGCACCGCCTGTGTCGCCTTTATTGGCGAGCATTTGCATGGCCATTTGCAGCAGCGGGTTGCCGCCGCCCTGCTGTTGCCCGCCCATCAGGCTTCCCAACAATCCGTCAAGTAATCCCATCGTTTGCTCCTGTCAGTGGTGTTTGAAGACGTGCCTACTTTACGTCAAACCGGAATCCCAAATTGTGAATATCTGTCGTCAATTGCGCCATCGCCCCCGGTACCGATTGCGGGTCACCGCGGATCGACAATTCGATGATGCGGCCGGCCGCCAGATGCTGGGGCAGGCTGGAGAGTTTGGTGGTCGGAAAGCCCGCCACGACGCGCTCCATCGCGTCGATCAGATGGCTTTCGCCGGCATCGTGTACAACGATGATTTCTTCCGCGAACGGCACACGATTGAACAATTCCGCATATTTTGTATCGAGCACCCATTCCATCATTGGCCACGCCATTTCCGGAAAGCCCGGTAAAAAATGATGGTCGCCGCAGGAAAACGCCGCGATCTGGTTGTAGGGATTGGGAATGATGGTCGAGCCCACCGGAAATTCGGCCATCTTCAGGCGATTTTGCGTCATGTCGAAATTCGGTCGCGCCATCATCGCCGCGACCGC
>JANLQC010000633.1:0-5940 GCA_031367575.1 Betaproteobacteria bacterium
CCGCGACGCGACGGACGACAAAGTAACGGTCGATTCCGCGATGGCGACCAAGCAATACGGTGTCGCCGTGAAATGCGCGACCATCACGCCCGACGAAGCGCGCGTCAAGGAGTTCAACCTGAAGCAGATGTGGAAAAGCCCGAACGGCACCATCCGCAACATTCTTGACGGCACCATTTTCCGCGAGCCGATTATTTGCAAAAATGTTCCGCGTTTGGTGAGTCATTGGGACAAGCCCGTGGTCGTGGCACGCCACGGTTTCGGCGACCAGTACCGCGCCACCGATATTCATTTTCCCGGCGCCGGCACGTTAACGATGAGTTTCAAGCCGGCCGATGGCAGTGCGCCGATCGAGCGTGAAGTGTTCAAGGCACCCGGTGCCGGTGTGGCGATGGCGATGTACAACCTCGATGAATCGATCCGCGGTTTTGCGCGCGCCTGTTTTACCTATGGCCTCGAGCGCAATTACGCGGTGTATCTTTCCACCAAGAACACCATTCTGAAAGTGTACGACGGCCGTTTCAAAAATTTGTTTCAGGAAATTTTTGAAGCAGAGTTCCAGGCCAGGTACGATGCCGCCAAACTGACTTACGAACACCGCCTGATCGACGACATGGTTGCCGCCAACATGAAATGGAGCGGCGGTTATTTGTGGGCCTGCAAGAACTACGACGGCGACGTGCAATCCGATACCGTCGCGCAAGGCTATGGCTCGCTCGGCTTGATGACCTCGGTGCTGATGTCGCCCGACGGCAATACGGTTGAAGCTGAAGCCGCGCACGGCACCGTCACGCGCCATTACCGCATGCATCAGCAAGGCAAGCCAACCTCGACCAACCCGATTGCCTCGATCTATGCGTGGACACGCGGCCTCATTTTCCGCGGCAAGATGGACGGCACGCCGGAGGTGGTCAAGTTCGCCGAGACGCTGGAAAAGGTGTGTGTGGACGTGGTTGAATCCGGTCGCATGACCAAGGATCTCGCGATCCTGATTCGCCCCGATCATCCGTATCTGACGACCGAAGAATTCCTCGGCGCGGTCGATGCGGAATTGAAACAGCGCATGCAATAAACGATTCGCTGCGCGGTTCACTGCGCGCCTCGCCACCGTCACAGAAAATCGAAACGGCTTTGCGAATTTTCGGCAAAGCCGTTTTCACTGGAACAGAAAATCGGCGAAACTTCCCGCGTCAAATTGACTCAAATCCCGTGTCCCGATTCAAGTTTCCCCACCCGAGGTCAGGAGTGAAAAATGAATAAGTCGCTGATTGAGCCGCTGATTGCCGCCATCTTCGCCCTGCTGGCCGTGTCCAGTGGAAACGTTGTTGCCAACACATCCATCGGCAACCCCGCCCCGGAATTCAAGCTTGCCGATCTCAATGGCAAAACCGTGAAGTTGGCCGATTTCAAGGGCCGCCATGTGGTGCTGGAATGGCATAACCCGAATTGCCCGTTCGTCATGAAACACTACGACAGCGGCAATATGCCCCGCCTGCAAGCGAAATACGATGTTAAAGACACGGTGTGGCTGTCGATCAATTCAACCCACCCCGGCCATCAGGACTATGTGAGCGGCGACAAACTTGCCCGCTATCTTGCCGAAAAGAAAGCCTCGCCCGACGCCTACCTGATCGACGCCGAGGGTTCGGTCGGCATCGAGTATTCAGCCAAAACCACGCCGCACATGTATGTGATCAATCCGGCGGGCACGCTCGTTTATGCAGGTGCAATTGACGACAAGCGCTCGACGCGCTTGGAGGACGTGAAGACCGCGCGGAATTTCCTGGTGGCGGCGCTCGAAGAATCAAAAGCGGGCAAACCGGTGACAACGGCCACCTCGACGCCCTACGGTTGCAGCGTCAAGTACCGGTAGTTCTGGAAACCGGGGTTTGCCGCACGCTTGGCGTGGTTGGCGTGGTTGGCGTGGTTAGCGTGGTTAGCGTGGTTAGCGGGTGATTGGCAGGTGTTTAGCGCCGTCAATAGCCGATCGGCATATTCTCGTTGAGAATGGTGATGGATTTGCGGTGAACCGAAATGTAGCCCTGCTCGGTCAGTGATTTCAACGTGCGGTTGACCATTTCACGCGACGCGCCGATCATGCCCGCCAAATCTTTTTGGGTGAACGGCTCGCCGACGACGCGCTGGCCATTCGACATGATGGCGAGTTCCAGCAGCGTGCGCGAAACCCGGCTCGAGATATTCATCAGCGCGAGCGTGCCGATCTGCCGGTCGGCATGCCTGAGTCGAGCCGCCAGTGTGGCCATCACCTTGCGCCCCATTTCCGGGGATTGTTCAATAATGCGCGCAAATGACTTGAAGGACAGGGTCTGCAGATGGGTGCGCTCGGTGGCGGCGACGTTCGCGGTGCGCGGTGCCTGATCGAACATGGAAATCTCGCCGAAAAAGTCGCCCGCGCCCAGCGTGCTGACAATCACCTCGCGGTTGGCGTCATGATCGTCGTGAATGTAGACCTTCACCTGCCCGGCGACGATGATGTAAATGGAATCGGCAACTTCGCCCTGCCGCACAATGACCCCACCCTTTTCCACCACGCGCAGCGCCAAATGCGAGCCGATGCTTTCGAGTTGCGACGGCGAGAGATTGCAGAACAGCGGGATGACATTCAGCACAGATTCCTCGACGTTGGTTTGGTCACGCACAAAAGTTGCAGCATCCAGTATGACGCGCTCCGGCGGGCCAAACTATGAATTCGCGCACACTTTGTCGGTCCCCGCGCGTTTTTGTTCCCGTGTGCGCAATCGCGTGTTCCCTGTCCGGCCCGGTGCAAGCTCCCCAACGCTCAGCGGTCGATCATCACGGCACCGTATGTGGCTGGTTATGCACAGCGCCGGACAACGGCAGCGGTTATCGCGCGGGAACGGCCAGCCAGCGCGTGGCGATGCGCCGGATCATATGCAGGCGTTGATGGAAAAAATGATCCGCGCCCGGCACCACGATCACCGGCACCTCGCGCGGGCGCGCCCACTCAAGCGAATCCGCCAGCGGAACGGTGTCGTCACTTTCGCCGTGAATAATGAGTGTGCTTTCCGGCACGCGGGACAACGCCGATGTGCCTGACCAAATGGCCAGACGCTTGAACGATGGCGCCACCAGAATCAATTCTTCGGGCGCAGCCGTGATGCTCGCCGCCAGCGTGACCGCGCCGCCGAACGAAAACCCGGCCAGCCACAATGGCAGATGCGGAAATTGCGCGCGCGCGTGTTCGATCACTTTCAGCATATCGCCGGTCTCGCCCCGGCCTTCATCGTGACCGCCTTCGCTGCCGCCAACGCCGCGAAAATTGAATCGCCAGGTGGCGGCACCGCACTCGACGAACGCGCGCGCGAGGCTGGTGACGACCTTGTTATCCATGCTGCCGCCGAACAGCGGGTGGGGATGCGCCACCACGGCGACGGCGCGCGGCGAATCATCCGGCGATTGCGATGCCGCCTCGATAGCACCGGCATTTCCGGCAATGATCGACTTCAACACGGGCATTGGCGCGGCCAACGATGGGCGGCAGTTAAATTTTCAGCCGCTCAACGACGCGGCCATGTTGCAGGTGTTCGGAAATGATTTCATCGATGTCGCTGTTGTCGATGTAGGTGTACCAGACATTGTCCGGATACACCACCATCACCGGACCTTCCGAACAGCGATCCAGACATCCGGCCGTATTGACGCGCACTTTACCCGGGCCGCTCATGTTCAATTTCTTGACGCAGCCTTTGGCGTAATCGCGCACGCCTTCGGCATCGTGCTGATTGCAGAATTCGCGGCCATCGTCGCGTTCGTTGACGCAGAAAAAAACGTGGTGCTTGTAGTAGCCCATGATCAATTCCAGTGGAAGTCAGGTTTCATTGTCTATTGGGATTCACGGTGCTTCACAAAAATCCACGCCGCCAGCAGGCACGCGAGCAACGGCCAGGACTCGTGCATCCAGCGCGTGAGGCTGGCGAAATTGATCAGATGACCGTAGGGCCAGTTCAACAAACGAAGGGTTTCACCGAAGGCCCCGTAGATGCTGGATATTTTTGCCATCAGTCCGCCGGCAAAGATAAACAGCGTCGCGCAGAAAGCGCGCCAGCGATAACCGATGCGCGCAAATCCGACGAAGAGCACCAGTCCGGCGCAAAGCCCGAAGATCGTTGCCGGCCCAAGCCACGCGGCCAACTGTGGCGCCTTGAGCATCAGCGTCGCGGTGGATATCTTGATGAAAAAACCCAGCGCCAGTGTCAATAACACACCCACCATCACCCGCGTGCCCGGCCGCAGCAGCAGCGAAAGAAAAAGACAAAATCCGCAAACATTCAATGCGATCCCCACCGTTTGCGGCAACCGGATCAGCGGGTCATAGGGGGTCGATGCCGACGCCAGCGTTAGTGCCGCCGCAAGATCAACCGGGCCGGCGATATGGCCCGCTTCAAAAAAAGGAATCACCGGATTTAACTGCGCGACAAACCATCCCGCCAACAGCAGCAATCCCCAGCTGGTTTTGTTGCCCGCAGCAAAGTGCCGGTGCCGCCAGGCAAGAACAGTCGCCAGCAACCGGCGGCCCCAGCCGGTGACGAGCACGCTGGCACCCAGCAACGCGCCGGCCGTGTTGGCGATGAGGTCAATCGGTGACGAGACACGAACCGGCAGCATCGTCTGAATACTTTCCATCGCAAATGACAGCGTGAATGCGGCAATGGTCACACCCAAAAGCACCGCGCCGGCGGCGGGTGCCGGCATTGTCATCATGGCGCGCGGGTGGGCCTGCGACCTGCGCAGGCGCAGCGCGGCAAGCATGCCGCCCAGCGGGATATAAGAGAGTACGTTCAAGACAACATCGAATCCGCTGCTGTAGCGTGGCCAAATGAACAATCCATAGGATTCCGGCCAGCGCCAGCCGAAGAACGGATTCAGGCTCGCGTAAACGATGGCCATGATGTAGATGAAAATCGCCCCATGGCCGACGCGATTTTGGCTCAGCGGGACCAATGCGGCGGAAACCGGAATATCGCTCAAGGTGGGGGACGCCATAGCGAAATTGTCGCCCAAATTTTCGGGTTACGCGCGGGCCGGATTCAGTTCGCGCAATTCGCGAAGATAGCGTGCGGCGTTCTCGACGTAGTGGCGCGCGATTCCGCGAATCATTTTCACTTCATCATCCGAAAGCTGGCGCACCACCCGGCCGGGCGCACCGATCACCAGCGAGCGGTCGGGAATCACTTTGCCCTCGGCAATCAGCGCGTTCGCGCCGATCAGGCATTCGCGGCCGATCACCGCGCGGTTCAGCACCACCGCCTTGATGCCAATCAGCGAACCTTCCTTGATCGTACAACCGTGCAGCATGGCCATGTGCCCGACGCTCACATCTTTTTCCAGCGTGAGCGGCACGCCTTCATCGGTATGCAACACCGATCCATCCTGAATATTGACATTTTCGCCAAGGGTGATGCGGTCGTTGTCGCCGCGAATCACCACGTTCCACCAAACACTCGCGTTGTTGCCGAGCACCACCTCGCCAATCACGGTCGCATTGGCCGCGATGTAGTTGCTGCCGAGAAGTTGTGGTGTCAAGTTGCCGAGTGTATGGATCATGCCTGCCTCAATGGTGACAATTTCGCCGTGAACTTTCGCCTATCGCTAGTGTAGTGCTTCGTAATTTCTGGAACAAATAAAAACGATGGATTTTTGGGCCAGACAAGGAGCAAACCGCCGTGATAGCGTTGACTATCACGAGGATTTGCAACGCCGTATGGCACAAAAAGACGCGTTTTTATGTTCCTGAAATTGCGAAGCACTACACTAGCACATCGCATTGCGGCGCGCTGTTCTGGCCGGGCACAATCATATTTGGTGCGTGTATGCGTATCCGGCTAACATTCGCGGATGCAAACACCCTCCTCTACACCTTCCGTCGCCCGCTCGGCACTCAACCCCGGCGTCCAGAAA
>JANLQC010000653.1:0-6164 GCA_031367575.1 Betaproteobacteria bacterium
GCGAAGGCGAGCGGGTGGTGGTACGTTTCAAGGAGCAGCCGGAATTGCTGCGCGGCCAAAAGGAAATTGGCGCCCAGTTGCCGGAATTGTTGCTGAAAGAGACCGACGTCAGCGGGGAATTTGTATTGACCGCGTCGATGAAGCCCGAAACGCTGAAGGCGCTGCAGGATACGGCGCTGCAACAAAACATTACCGCCTTGCGCAAGCGCGTCAATGAACTCGGTGTATCGGAGCCGATCGTGCAGCAACAGGGTGCGGATCGCATTCTGGTTCAGTTGGCCGGCGTGCAGGATCCCGGCCGCGCAAAAGATGTCATCGGCCGCACCGCCACGCTTGAATTGCGGATGGCTGCTGAAGAGCACATGAGTGGCGGCAGTTTCGAGCATTTCCGCAATCAGCCGGCACCGTTCAACACCGAAAAAATGACCGGTGCGCAGGGCGAAATCGTGCTGGTCAAGAAAGCCATCGTCATCACCGGCGATAAAGTCACCGATGCGCAACCCGGATTTGACCAGCAAACGAGCAAGCCGGTTGTCAATGTGCGGCTGGATGCGACCGGCGGTCGCGTGATGCTGCAAAACACACGCGAAAATGTCGGCAAACGGATGGCGATGATCCTGATTGAAAAGGGCAAGCCGGAAGTGTTGACGTGGCCGAACATCAACGGTGAATTCGGCCCGCAATTCCAGATCACCGGTGGATTCACAACCTCGGAAGCCAAAAATCTGGCCTTGCTGCTACGCGCCGGCGCACTGGCCGCGCCGATGGAAATCATCGAAGAGCGCACCATCGGCCCAAGCCTGGGTGCCGACAATATCGAGAAAGGCAAAAATTCACTGTTGCTCGGTTTCGCGCTCATCACCGCATTCATGATTGCCTATTACATGCTGTTCGGTGTGGTGTCAGTGACGGCACTGGCGTGCAATTTGTTTTTTCTCGTCGCATTGCTGTCGATGCTGCAGGCAACATTGACCTTGCCGGGCATCGCCGCCATTGCCTTGGCGCTCGGCATGGCCATTGACGCAAACGTGTTGATCAACGAGCGCATCCGCGAAGAGTTGCGCAACGGCATGTCGCCGCAAATGGCCATCCAGGCCGGCTACGACCGCGCGCTTGACACCATCATCGATTCCAACATCACCACGTTGATCGTCGGTCTGGCGCTGCTGATCTGGGGTTCCGGGCCGGTGCGCGGATTCGCGGTGGTGCATTGCCTCGGCATTCTGACGTCGGTATTCAGCGCGGTGATGGTTTCGCGCGGAATGGTCAATCTCATTTACGGCGGCAAGAAGAAAGTGGCGAAGTTGTCAATTGGCAACGTGAACTGGCATCAGGGCGGCAATCAGTCGCCGGCCAAAGCATAGTTCACGCATACACATACAAGCGCCGCGGAAAACCGGAATAGACAGGAAGCCACATGGAATTTTTCAGAATCAGGAAATCGATCCCGTTCATGCGCCACGCGCTGGTGTTCAACGCGATCTCAGGCATTACTTTTTTGCTGGCGGTGTTTTTTCTCGCCACCAGGGGTCTTCATTACTCGATCGAATTCACCGGCGGCACGGTGATCGAGGCGCCATTCAAACAGGCGGCGGACTTGCAGAAAATCCGCAGCGAACTGACGCAAAAAGGCTTTCTCGATGTCACGGTACAAAATTTCGGCTCGGCCAAGGATGTGTTGATTCGCCTGCCGCTTCGCACCGCCGATGGCAATCAAAACGAAGCGATGGAAAGGCAGAAAAACACCATCATCGATACCCTGATTCCGCTCGGTCTCAATTACGATCCGGAATTGGCCAAAACCGATCCAAAGGCAAACAAATTGCGTGTCGAATTCGTCGGCGGACAGGTCGGCAAGGAGTTGGCGTATGACGGCTCAATCGCGTTGCTGGCGGTCTGTATCGGCATCCTTGGCTATCTGGCGATCCGGTTTGAATGGCGGTTCGCGGTCGCGACCATCATCGCGAATTTGCACGACGTGGTGATCATCCTCGGCTTTTTCGCGTTTTTTCAGTGGGAATTTTCGCTGCCGGTGTTGGCGGCGGTGCTCGCGATTCTCGGTTATTCGGTCAACGAATCGGTGGTGGTGTTTGATCGCGCGCGCGAAAATTTTCGCAAGATGCGCAAAGCCACCACGTCGGAAATTTTTGACGCGGCCATTACCGGCACCATTTCGCGCACCATCATCACTCACGGCCTCACGCAGTTGATGGTGTTGGCGATGTTGTTCATGGGTGGGCCAAGCCTGCATTATTTTGCGCTGGCGCTGACGATCGGTATCTGCTTTGGTATTTATTCTTCGGTGCTGGTGGCCTGCCCGATCGCCAAATATCTCGGCGTATCGCGCGAAGACTTTGTCAAGCCGATCAGGAAAGAGGGCGACCCCGAAGTCATTTCGGCGCAACCGTAACTTTTTAGCGCATTTCCACTTCGCCATACATCCCCGATACCGTCCGCGCGCATGGAATTTCGTCTCTCGGCGCTCGATGTGGTGTTGCATCTCAGCGGCTACCTGGCCGATTGGACAGCGCGTTACGGGCCATGGATTTACGGCATCCTGTTTGTCGTTGTGTTCGCCGAAACCGGGTTGGTGGTGACACCCTTTCTGCCCGGCGATTCGCTGCTGTTCGTGGCAGGTTCGCTTGCCGCCCTGGGTAACATCGATCTGGCACTGCTGCTGTTGATCCTGTTCTCGGCGGCGGTGCTGGGGAACACCGTCAACTATGAGATCGGCCGCTATTTCGGCAACAAAATGTTTGTCAACGAAAAATCGCGTTGGCTGAATCCGCAACACATCGCGCGCACTCACGCGTTTTTCGAGCGTTGGGGCGGCTTTGCCGTGGTGCTTGCGCGCTTCATTCCCTTCCTGCGCACCTATGTGCCGTTTGTGGCGGGTCTGGGCGCAATGTCGCGGTCAACTTACATCGGCTACACGGTGCTCGGTGCCGCGTTATGGGTGGGCTCGTTGACGCTGCTGGGTTACTTCTTTGGCAACCTCCCGTGGGTGAAAGCAAATCAGGGATTGCTGGTGATCGCGATCGTGATCGTGAGCGTGATCCCGGTCATCGTCGGCCTCATCAAGGCGCGCCTTTGCTCGCGCCAGACCAAGCCTCGGCCACGCTGAGTTTCGCGTAATGGATTGCCGCAAAATAAAACAGGGTCGATAACGCGATTTCAACAGCGGCCAATGTTGATGACGGTGGCCGCTCCGACCACGCACGCACCACGCCTTCGGTAAAGTAAAACAGGATCATCATGCTGGCCCATTGAAAGGTGTAGCGTTTGCCTCTCAATACGCCGAACAGCGGCACGAGCAAAGGCAACACTTTCAACATCAGCCATGAACCGCCCGGCCTGAGCGGTGCCAGAATGGTCTCCCACGCGAGGCACAAGGCAATCAACGCAATCAATGAAAATATCGCCGCTTGGTGGCAGTGGCTCGCGGTCAATCGTCGTGCCGTGGCCGTCACGGCGCAGCCAATTTCAGCGCCGTCGCCGCGAGCCGTTTACCCAACGCAAACGCGATGCCCTTTTCGGTTTCCGTGATCAATTGGCTATTGGCCACACCCGATACATGACTGGCCCCATAAGGGGTGCCCCCGTCGCGGGTACTGGAGATCAACGGTTCCGTGTACGGCACGCCCACCAGCACCATGCCGTGGTGCAATAGTGGCAGCATCATCGATAGCAGTGTTGCCTCATTTCCACCGTGCATGGTGGACGTTGAGGTGAACACCGCAGCCGGTTTGCCGGCAAGCGTGCCGCGCAGCCATTCGCCCGCCGTGCCATCGAGAAAATATTTCATCGGTGCCGCCATGTTGCCAAACCGCGTCGGCGAACCGAGCGCGAGACCGATACATTCACCCAAGTCATCCGCAGTCACGTAGGGAGACCCTTGCGGTGGCACCTCAGCCTCGGTGATCCGCGTGACCGGCGCCACCCTCGGCACGGTTCTGAGCCTTGCCGACGCGCCGTTGACGCTTTCAACCCCACGCGCCACATGGCGTGCCAACTCTCGCACCGAGCCCGAATGCGAATAGTAGAGAACAAGGATATCGGCCATGACGTTTTCAGAATTGGTGGACATTGATCGGTGCCGGTATTATACGAATCGCGTTCCCGCATTGACCGGAAAAGACCGAATGAAATTTCTGCATCACCTTTGGCACCACCTCCGCTTCGTCGCGCGACGCTTCGTTGATGATCGCTGCCTGATGGTGGCGGGCAGTCTCACCTATACCTCGTTGCTCGCGCTGGTGCCGTTATTTACCGTCACCATCGTGCTTACATCGAATATCGCGCTCACCCGTGATTTGATCCTGCAGGTGAAAACGTTCGCGCTAAAAAACCTGGTGCCCGATGTTGGCGGCCGCGTGGTCTCTGAATACATGGAACAATTCTCGCAAAACGCGGCGCAACTGACGGTCATCGGCTTGTTGATTATTGTTGCGACTGCCGTGGCGCTGATGTACACCATCGATTCCGCGTTCAACGACATCTGGCGCACGCGGCGTCACCGTGCGTGGTGGAAGCGCCTCGCCGGCTATCTCGGCGTGCTGGCGGTGGGGCCGCTGTTGATCGGCGCGAGTCTGACGCTGACGTCCTATTTTGTACATTGGTCGCGACAACTGGATCGGGTGCTGCCCTCGCTCGATGATTGGGTGCTGCGGCTGGTGCCATTTGCGTTGACCTCGCTTGCGCTGGCACTTGCCTACCGCGTCATGCCGGCGCGCCATGTGCCGTGGCGGCACGCACTGGCGGGTGCCGTGTTGGCCGGCCTGCTGTTTGAAATCGTCAAACATCTTTTTGTGGCCTACGTGATGCGGGTGCCAACTTACAGCCTCGTGTATGGCGCATTTGCGAGTGTGCCGATTTTCCTGTTTTGGCTTTTCTGCTGCTGGATGGTGGTGCTGGCCGGTGCGGAAACGGCGGCGACCTTTTCCTACTTTGGCCATGGCGATATGCATGCAACGTTACGCGACTCCCGGACGCAATCGGTCGGCGACGCGAATCGGCTATTGGATGTGCTGGCGGGTCATGCGGCGTGGCAGGGTGTGATGGCGCTGCGTTTCAAGGCACCGATGCCGATCGATGTGGCCGAAGACATTTTGCATGCGCTCACCGATGCGAAACTGGTGGAATCGGATCGACGCGGACGCTACCGGCTGTTGGCCGTGCGTGAGGCAATATCTGACCGCGATTTGCAGCGCGCACTGTTGAATTGATTTCCCCAACCGGGATTGGGTGCGCTTATGAGGCCTGAAACTGAAACATGTCGAAGCGGCTGGTGCGCTCCACCAGCGTGGTCGCGCGCACCCGGCGCAGCGCGCCCTGATCGTTCAATTCGAATTCACGCAGGTCGGAAAACGTTTCGGGGGCCGTGACCAGCGTGTCGCGATCCGCATCCGGCGTGAGTGAATACAGCAATAACGCGGGCAACGGTTTTCCGTTCGAGCCGATGGTGGGCTCGATGGTGATGCTGGTGGCGGCGGGCGCGATCAGTTCGACGCCAAACTCGAGCGCATTGCCTTCGAGCAATGTCAGCCAGCGCACCACGCCGACATTCCAGGCGCGTCCACCGACGAATCGTACCCCCACCGTTTCACCCACCGACACACTGACATTGCCGCCCGCATCGCGATGCATTCGCAAGCCGTTGGCGCTTTGATTCAACACGTGCCATTGTTCGATGCCGATCATTTGCGACATCGGATCCTGCGGAATCTTCAACAGCGGTATGGTGCCGCCATCGCAAATCGCCTGCGCGTCGGCTTCCGGATCTTCGTGCGAGGCCAACTCGGTGAAATAGCCAATCGCCTTGATACCACTGCACAGCGCCACCGCCGAATCCACCGGGTTGCGGCGGAACTGGCGCTTCGGCGGATCGCCCCACAGGCGGATCAGGCGCATGATGAGATCGGTCAGGTCGTGAGTCGCGCGGCTTTTCGCGGCGGCCGCACCCGGCCCCGATTGGGCGCGAACGCGCTGCTGGATTTTTTCCACCAGGCGGCCCGGATGAACCAGCCGCCCACCTTGTCGCGGCCACGCAGGTTGGTGCGCTCATCGGAGCCGGGGACCGAGATGCCCAGCACCGCGTTCTCGGCGAACAGGGCAACGGCGTCTTCACGACGCTCGTCGTTGATCAGTTCGAAGAAGAGGTCGAC
>JANLQC010000654.1:0-4848 GCA_031367575.1 Betaproteobacteria bacterium
CACTGGTGCGCCATTTAGACCAGAAAGTGCTGAAACCCCGCGCCAACACTGGCGTTTCACATGGGGGAACTTCGATTTACCGTCAATTCTTGTCATCCTTGCCCCCTAAAAAAACATTCGAGGGCGGGAATGACAGGATAAATAGAAGTACCCAATGGAAGTGTCTATTGCGCCGCTACCACGAATATGGAAAAGGCCGCCCGCGCACCCAGACATAGTACGAACGCGGATACCAGTTCGGCCCGTATCCCACCCACCCCGGTCCCATCATCCACAAGTCATGCCGTGCCTCGCGGCGTCCGGCGCGTTCGGCCATCCTGATCTGGCCTTGTTGCATGAAATCGAGCACCGCGTCGGGCACGCCATCGCGGGAAAGTTTGGCGTATTGCGAAGCGGAGACGTCGTAAATCGCATGGGTTGCCTTGATCTCGCCGATGATCCCCGGCGCATCCTTGCCCTGCTTGGCCATTTCGACAATCTGCGCCAGCGTGAGCGGCGCGCGTTCCGGTTCGGCCAGCGTCGCGCAGCCGGAAACCAGCAGAAAAGTTGCGGCAAAAAGGGAAACGAGTAAACTATGTTTCATGGAACACCTCCAGAAGTCACGCCACGATTCGGAACGCAAATGCGCATTCCGCTCAGAGATTTGGATCGTCGTCAAACGCCGGGGTTCCCCCGCGCCCGTTCGATTTTTCTAGCGTCGCCGCCAATCACTTTGGCGCGACGAAAAAACCGCTTTGCGCCGATGTCGATGAATCCCTGAATGACTTGACCGGCACAATCGCGAACCGCACCCCTTTTTATACGCTGTTTTTTCGATTCCGGTTTCATCGGCATTGCAGCAGGAGACGATCATGGATTTGTTTGACAACCCGATGGGCACCGACGGTTTTGAATTCGTCGAATATACCGCCGTGGATACCGAAGCACTTGGCCGCTTGTTTGAAGGCATGGGGTTCACCGCCGTTGCCCGCCACCGCAGCAAGCGCGTGACACTCTACAAGCAGGGCGGCATCAATTTCATCGTCAACGCCGAGCCGGACAGCTTCGCGCAATCGTTCGCGCGCGTGCATGGGCCGTCTGCGTGCGCGTTCGGCATCCGCGTGAAAGATGCGGCGGCCGCATTCAAGCGTGCGGTGGCGCTGGGTGCCAGACCGTACGATGGCCCGGTCGGACCAATGGAATTGAACATCCCAGCGATTCAGGGCATCGGCGGATCGCTTTTGTATTTGATTGACCGCTACGGGCCACGGACGATTTACGACGTGGATTTTGTGCCGGTTCCCGGTGCCGATCCTGATCCCAAGGGTGTGGGACTCGACCATGTGGATCACCTGACGCACAACGTCTACGAAGGCCGCATGGATACGTGGGCTGAGTTCTACGCCAAACTTTTCAACTTCCGCGAGATTCGCTACTTCGATATCAAGGGCAAAAAGACCGGTCTCACCTCGCGCGCCCTCACCAGTCCGTGCGGAAAAATCCGCATTCCGATCAATGAACCTTCGGACAAGAAATCGCAGATTCAGGAATATCTGGACGCGTACAACGGCGAGGGCATTCAGCACATTGCGCTGGCGTGTTCCAACATCTACGAGACGGTGGAGGCGCTGCGCGCAAAGAATGTGCGCTTTCTCGATACGCCGGATTCCTATTACGAGGCCGTGGGCAATCGGGTGGCAAATCATGGCGAAGATCTGGCGCGATTGCAGCACAACAAGATTCTCATCGATGGCGAAGGCCTCGACAAGGAATCGAAGGAAGACAAGCTGCTGCAAATTTTTACCGAGACCGTGATCGGACCGATCTTTTTTGAAGTCATTCAGCGCAAGGGCAATGAAGGCTTCGGTGAAGGCAATTTCCGCGCGCTGTTTGAAGCCATTGAGGCCGACCAGATTGCGCGCGGCGTGGTGTGATCATGTCGTCACAAAATTACCTCTCCGGCTTCGGCAACGAACACGCCACCGAAGCAATTCCCGGCGCATTGCCGCAGGGGCAAAATTCGCCGCAGCGGGTGGCGTTTGGGCTGTATGCCGAGCAGGTTTCCGGCAGCGCCTTCACCGCACCGCGCGCGGAAAATTTGCGCTCGTGGCAATACCGGCTGCGGCCTTCGGCCGAGCATTCCCGATTTCTGCCGATGCCCGTCGAGCGGCTGCGCACCGCGCCGAATCGCGAAGTGCCTGCCACGCCGGATCGCCTGCGCTGGGATCCGCTACCGATGCCGCAAGAGTCGACCGATTTTGTCGATGGCCTGACCACCATCGCCACCAATGGCGACGCATCGATGCAGCGCGGCGTCGGCGTGCATGTGTTTGCAGCGAATGTATCGATGACGCGCTGTTTCTATAATGCTGACGGCGAACTTTTAATCGTCCCGCAGCAAGGTAACCTCAGCCTGAAAACCGAATTCGGTGTAATCGAACTGGAACCCGGAGAAATCGGCGTGATTCCGCGTGGCGTGAAATTTCGCGTGGAAATCGCCTCTCCCGCGCGCGGTTACGTTTGCGAAAATTACGGCGCGCCGTTTCGCCTGCCCGAGCTCGGCCCGATCGGCGCCAACGGTCTGGCGAACGCGCGCGACTTTCTGGCGCCGGTGGCATGGTATGAAGACGTATCCGGTGCAACCGAGGTCGTCGCAAAGTTTGGCGGCCGAATATGGAAATGCACGCTGCCCGGCTCGCCGCTCAATGTGGTCGCGTGGCACGGCAACTATTTTCCCTACAAATACAATTTGACGTTGTTCAACGCGATCAACAGTGTGTCATTCGATCATTGCGACCCGTCCATTTTCACCGTGCTCACTTCGCCTTCCGAAGCTGCCGGCACCGCGAACGTCGATTTCGTCATTTTTCCGCCGCGCTGGATGGTGGCCGAACACACTTTCCGGCCGCCCTGGTTTCATCGCAATCTGATGAGCGAATACATGGGGCTGATTCATGGCACCTATGACGCCAAGGCGTCCGGATTTCTCCCCGGCGGCGGCTCGCTGCACAATTGTTTTTCCGCGCACGGTCCGGATCAGGCGACGTTTGCAAAAGCATCCACCGAAACGCTCACGCCGGTGCATCAGGGCAATACGCTGGCGTTCATGTTTGAGAGCCGCTATGTTTTTGAGCCGAGCGCGTATGCCATGAATTCGGCCGCGTTGCAACGGGATTACGATGCGGCGTGGAATGGGTTTGGCATCGCCGCGCCCCCGCGCACCGCTTAAACGCCACCAGCCAATTACACAGGACATCCACCATGAAACTCGCCTCCCTGAAAGGCCCGACCCGCGACGGCACGCTGTTGCTGGTCAATGAAAATCTGACGCGCGCGGTCGCGGTTGCCGATATCGCGCCAACGATGCAATACGCGCTCGAACACTGGAAAGAGGTCGAGCGATTGCTGTTGAACGAATTCGAGGCAATCGATTGCGGCACCAGCCGGCCGATTGTCGATTTTCAACAAGCACTGGCCGAAGGACACGTTGCCGCACCGCTGCCCCGCACCCATCAATGGCTGGATGGTTCGGCCTATCTTTCGCATGTTGAACGCGTGCGGCGTGCGCGCAATGACAAAGTGCCGGAAAGTTTTTACACCGAGCCGTTGATGTATCAGGGCGGCGGTGATTCGATGCTCGGCCCGCGCGACGATATCGAGGCGCTCTCCGAAGAGTGGGGCGTGGATCTCGAAGGCGAAGTCGGTGTCATTACCGGCGACGTAAAAATGGGCGCAACACCCGCCGAGGCGGCATTGGCGGTGCGCCTCGTGGTATTGATCAACGACATTTCATTTCGCCGATTGATTCCAGCCGAATTGCAAAAGGGCTTCGGCTTCGTCAATGGCAAGGGGCTGAACGCACTCTCGCCGGTGGCCGTCACACCGGACGAATTGGGCGGCGCATGGAGCGATGAAAAAGGTGCCGGCAAACTGGATTTTCGCCTTGTGTGCCACGTGCGCGGCCAGTGGTTCGGCAACCCGAACGCGGCCGACGACATGACTTTTTCGCTGTTTGATTTAATCGCGCATGCGGCCAGGACGCGGCCGCTGAAAGCGGGCACGTTAATCGGTTCCGGCACCGTATCGAACCACGACAAAGCCACCGGCTATGCGTGCATCATGGAAAAACGCCTGGTCGAACAAGTCGAGCTCGGCGCAGCCAAAGAAGCGTTTTTGAAATTCGGCGACGACATTGAGATCGACATGTTTGATCATCATGGCGAGACCATTTTTGGCGCGATCAAAAATCGTCTGGTCAATGCCGGAAGCAAATAGTGGCCGGCCAAACTGATCACGCATTGCGCGGCGATTATTCGCGGATGCGCCCGGATTACACGGTCGAGCAGGATTACGCTCGCTACGCACCGGCCGAGCAGGAATTGTGGAAACGCCTGTATGCGCGCCAGTCGGCGCTGGTGCCCAAATACGCTTGCGACCAATTTATCGATATCCTCGGCGCGCTCAATTTCGGGGCGGGCATTCCGCATTTCGATGAGATCAACGCGAAGCTGTTTCCCGCGACACGGTGGACGCTGGTCGCGGTACCCGGCCTGCTGCCCGACGATGTGTTTTTCAGCCATCTCGCCAACCGGCGCTTCCCGGTTTCGGTGTGGCTGCGCCGCCCGGAAGAATTCGAGTACATCGTCGAGCCGGATATTTTTCACGATTTCTTCGGCCATGTGCCGCTGCTGTTCAATGGCGTATTCGCCGATTACCTTGAGGCCTATGGCAAAGGTGGCGTGAAGGCGAAGGGCCTCAATGCACTCGACTACCTCGCGCGGCTTTATTGGTACACGGTGGAGTTCGGATTGATCCGCACACCGAAGGGATTGCGCACTTATGGTGCCGGCATTCTTTCGTCGGCGGGCG
>JANLQC010000665.1:0-2868 GCA_031367575.1 Betaproteobacteria bacterium
ACCCGATTGGTGAAAGCGCTACCGGTGCGATTGCACATTTTGCAAGCTCCCTGCCAGCGTTGTTCCTCCTAGCAGGTAAAGCCTGCGTCGTCGTCACGCCTTGTCAGAAAGCCCGCAAAATGCACACTCACACCCGTCCAACTGCCGTTTCTAGGTTTAGCAATTCGTGCAGGGTGATGAGTCCGCTAAAATCGCCGGCGTCCAATACGATGACCGAACTGATGGCGTTTTCCACCAACATCAATACCGCATCGGCCGCCGCCAGATCCGGGGCTCACGGAAATCAGATTTCGCCCGGCCGATTGTTTAGCTTTGTCTTTGAGGAGATTGGCGACGGTGGAAATGCCCGTGTGCGTGCGTTCATAATGGCGAGGAAATCAGCAGTTTACCCAAAGGCCGTCGCGCGCGGCGCGCACCACGCGGGCATCGATACAGGAAAGCGTGCAGGTGCTACTTGATGACCCGCAACTTGCCGCGTGGCGGGGCCCTGGGTTTGTCGGGCGGCCCCTGATCGTCGTCGGCTTTGGCAACGGGCGTGTTGTCGTCGACTTTTCCGCCCGCTTTTCCAACGACGCGGATCGGTACCGATTGCAGGGCTGGCCCCGCGATGGTCGGCGTGGGCGCATGCCCGGGTGCGGTCTCCGGATCGAAAAAAACGCCGCGCCCGTTCTCGCGGGCAAAAATGCTTTGCACGGCGTAAATCGGCACCGCAATTTCGCGCGAGACACCATTGAATCTCGCCGAAAACTGTACCAGATCGTTGCCGATGGTGAGGTTGCGTGTGGCTTGCTGGCCGACCGACAACACGATCTCGCCGTTCTTCACGTACTCCATCGGCACGCGCGTATTGGCATCGACTTTCACGCTCAGATACGGCGTGAAACCGCTATCGGCGCACCATTCATAGATCGCGCGGATCAAGTATGGCTTGGTGGACAGCTCAGCCATGAAAAACGACCGTCACGGCAAGTTCCTACTTTCTCATGGCCTTTTCAGAGGCCGTCATGGAATCGATGAAGGCCTGGCGCGAGAACAGGCGCTCGGCGTATTTCAGCAACGGTGCGGCGGCTTTGGGCATCTCGATCTGATAGTGCTCAAGGCGCCACAGCAGAGGGGCGATGGCGACGTCGAGCATCGAGAATTCGTCGCCCAGCATGTGCTTCTGCTTGACGAAAATCGGTGCCAGCTGAATCAGGTTTTCACGAATGTAGAGCCGCGCCTTGTCGTGCTGGTTTTGCTTGCCGCGCTCGATGGTATCAACGTGATTGAAAATCTCGTTTTCCATGCGGAACAAAATCAGCCGCGCGCGCGCACGCATCACCGGGTCGGCTGGCATCAATTGCGGATGCGGAAAACGCTCATCGATATATTCGTTGATGATGTTCGACTCGTACAGGATCAGGTCGCGCTCGACCAGCACCGGCGTGCGGTTGTACGGATTCATCACCGCCAGATCTTCGGGTTTGTTCATCAGATCGACGTCAAGAATCTGGAAATCCATGCCCTTTTCGTAGAGCACGATACGGCAGCGGTGGCTGAATGGGCATGTGGTGCCCGAGTACAAAGTCATCATGTCGGCTTACCTGTCTTATTAAACTTATCCACTTCCAAAATGCCAAGCCGCGCTTCGGGTGAATCGAACGCGCGGCCGGCAACGTGCAACGATATTGATCGTGCTATTTGACGTCTTTCCAATATTCGTGCTTCAGCCACAAGGCGATAAAGAACGCGAACACGAGAAAGAACAGCACAATGACGCCGATCTGACTGCGCTCGGTGCGCACCGGTTCGGCCATGTAGGTCATGTAATTGACCAGATCAGTCACGAATTGGTCATACTCGGCCGTGTTCATGGTGCCGGCGCGATCCACTTTCAATTTCATGATTGGTTCCATCGCGCCGCCATGGCCGCGCTTCTCTCCCACCGGCGCGATGATTTGCGTGCCCTGCAAATTGTGCAGCACGTTCGGCATCGCCACGTTTTTGAACACCGTGTTGTTCCAGCCGGAAGGTGCGGCATCATCGCGATGGAAACTGCGCAGGAAGGTGTAGAGCCAGTCGGAGCCACGCACGCGTGCCGCCAGTGTCAGATCGGGCGGGACGCC
Organism: Betaproteobacteria bacterium; assembly: GCA_031367575.1. Lineage (GTDB taxonomy): Bacteria > Pseudomonadota > Gammaproteobacteria > Burkholderiales > Usitatibacteraceae > UKL13-2. The sequence continues at coordinate 2,106 of JANLQC010000665.1, forward strand.
GCCAAACCAATCCTTGGCGTCCTGCGGGTCGAGAGCGGACACCATGGTGTCGCCGAACTTGTCGGTGGTGAACATCAGGTTGTCGCGAATCTGTTGTTCGGTCAGGCCGATTTTGGTCAGCGCGCTGTAGCGCATATAAGCCGCGTTGTGGCAGTTCAGGCAATAGTTGACGAAATTGCGCGCGCCGCGTTGCAGCGAGCCTTCGTTATTGAGATTGATCGGCGCGCGGTCGAGTGCGACTTCCGCGCCGGAAGCAGACACAACGCCGGTATGGAGTGAAAGTGCGGCAATGGCGGCGACCGTCAAGTTGCGCAACACGCGCCGCGAACGCGCCGCAAACGTCGGATTCAGAGTCGGCACCAAGGTGAATGGAATGGTTTTCATTAGCTGGTCACCCTTTCCGGTTCCGGAAGTTCCTTGTCGACTTTCGTGTACCACGGCATCAGCACGAAAAACGCGAAATAAACAACCGTCAGGATGCGCGCCATCAGCGTGGCGAAATCCATGCCGCCAACCAGCGGTACTCCTTTCGGCAATTGGCCCCAGACGGTGGTTGGCACCACACCCAGATAGCCCAGAATCAGGAAGCTGATCACAAAGGCGGTCAGAAAAACCTTATAACGCGGGCCACGATAACGCACCGATTTCACTTTGCCGAAGTCCAGCCACGGCAGCGCGAACAGGATCATCGTTGCCGCCCCCATCACCGCCACCCCGTAGAACTGGGTGATCGGCAGGAACGACGCGAGCTCGGAAGGAACCG
>JANLQC010000690.1:0-1769 GCA_031367575.1 Betaproteobacteria bacterium
CGATGACAGCGACGCCATCGGATTCATCAATTTTGTTTTGACCGATTCGCCGACCGGGCGCTTGCACAAGGCGCTGGTGGAAACCGGCAAGGCGGCGCAGGTCGCGGGATTCCCGCTGGCAGGCATTGATTCAACGCTTCATTTTGTCGGAGCGGTTATCAAGAAGGGCGAAGCCATCGAGCCGGTGCAGGCGGAATTGATTCGCATCGTCGAAGACTTTCATAAAAACCCGCCGACTGCCGAAGAATTGGCGCGCGCCAAACAAAGTTTCGCCAACGATTCGGAAAAAGTGTTGAACAACCACGAAAAAATCGGTGTGCAAATGTCGGAGTACATTGCGCTGGGAGATTGGCGGTTGTTTTTTCAGGCACGCGAAGCGAACGAGAAAGTGACTTCCGAGCAAATCAAAACGGTGGCCGCGAAATACTATCGGCGCGATAACCGCATCGTCGGGCAATTCCAGCCGGAAGACAATCCGCAGCGCGCCGAATTGCCCGTGCCGCCAACCGCCGCGGCGGTTCTGAAGGATTTCAAGGGCAAGCAAACGAGTTCCAGTGCTGAGGCGTTCGATCCATCGCAGGCGAATATCGACAAGCGCACCAAGCGATCAACCATTGGCGGCGTGAAACTTGCGATGCTGGCCAAGAAAAACCGTGGCGAAACCGTCAACGTCAATATCAATGTGCATATCGGCGACGAGAAATCATTGTTTGGCAAGCGCGCCGTGGCGCAATTGACCGGTGCGATGCTGTCGCGCGGTACCACGCGTCTCACGCGCGAGCAGTTGTCCGATGCATTCGACAAACTTAAAATTTCCGGCGGCGTGTCGGGCACCAATGCCGGCATTCAAACCACGCGCGAACATCTGAATGCGGCGCTGAAACTGATTGCGCATTTGATGAAAGAGCCGTCTTTTCCGGAAAACGAATTCGTGCAATTGAAAAAACAGCAAATTACCGGCATCGAATCGCAGAAAAGCGATCCGATCGCCAAAGGCAGCGAACGGCTTTCACTGATTTTCAACAACTATCCCAAGGGTGATTGGCGCGCGGCCGTATCGCTCGATGAAAGCATCGCCGAAATCAGCAAAGTGACGCTTGACGATGTAAAAGCATTTCATCGCGATTTCTACGGCGCATCGCAGGCGGAAGTTGGCATCATTGGAGATTTTGATGAAGTTGCAGCAGCCAAGGTGATTGACGAATTGTTCACCGGCTGGAAAGCTAAACAATCGGTTGCGCGCGTGGTGCGCGAATTTACCGACGTCGCGCCACTGAACGAAGCCATTGAGACGCCGGACAAAGAGAACGCCGTTTTCCTCGCGCGGCTGAATATAAGCCTCAGGGACGACGATGCAGACTACGCGGCGTTGTATCTGGCCAACTACATCCTCGGTGGCGGCGCAGATCTGAACTCGCGCTTTGCCCAGAGAATTCGGCAAAAGGATGGCCTGAGTTACAGCGTTGGTTCGCAATTGTCTGTCGGCTCGCTGGATCGGGCCGGCAGTTGGAGCGCCTATGCCATCGCCGCACCACAGAACGTCGGCAAGGTCGAAGTGGCGTTCCGTGAAGAACTTGCCAAGGCGCTGAAAGACGGTTTATTACCCGCTGAAATTGCGGCGGCAAAATCGGGCGCGCTTCAACAGCGCTTGCAACAGCGCGCCCAGGACGGCGTTTTGGCCGGCAGTTGGACGGGGCTGATGTATTTAAATCGCACCTTTGAATTTAGCAAGGAATTTGAAGACAAACTCGCGGCACTGAAGGCCGATG
>JANLQC010000043.1:0-2285 GCA_031367575.1 Betaproteobacteria bacterium
CGCTGCGCTCCACCCATCCTGCCATCCGTTTTCCGGGGCGTCATGGGCTTATCCTAGTGCCATTGGCGTCTGATGGAATCGGGCACGCGCGCAATTGCCACGCACGCGTTGGTAATACGGTAAGACAAGACTACTGGCAGACGAGAAACTATGCAAGCAGCCAAGCCTGACGCCAAATCCGTTTATGCACGCATCTACGCGGTGGTAGAAAAAATCCCGCGCGGAAAAGTCGCGACCTACGGCCAGATCGCGGCACTCACCGGCATGCCGCGCCATGCAAGACAGGCGGGATACGCATTGGCGGCAACGCCCGAGACGCTAAACATCCCCTGGCACCGTGTCATCAACGCTCAGGGCCGTGTCAGTTTGCGCTTGCGGCACTGGGATAGCGGCAGCGATGACTTGCAGCGCATTTTGCTCGAGTCGGAGGGTGTTGTTTTCGATGCCACCGGTCGCGTGAATCTTGAAAAATTCCAGTGGAATCCTAAACCGGTGCGTTCGTAGATTTAGCAAACATTTTCGCGCCGATTGTGACGATGGCCAGCACCAACGCACCCACCAGTACGCCAAACACGCCGTCCAACAATGTCGCCGCCAACCCCGCCAATGTACCGGCCGCGAGTGAGGTTTGTTCGATCGCGTGTTGCAGCGCCGGGAAGCCGTGCGTGAGGATGCCGCCGCCGACCAGAAACATCGCCGCCGTACCGGCAATCGACAACGACTTCATCAGATACGGTGCCGCCCAAAGTATGCCGCGCCCGAGTGAATGTTTAACCTTCGTCACACCGCTGTCTCCCTTTACCTGTGCAAGGTATAAACCGGCGTCATCAAGTTTGACGATGCCGGCAACGAGGCCGTACACCCCGACCGTCATCAAAATGGCAATGCCAACCAGCACCGCTACCCGTGAAGAGAGCGCAGCGCCGGCGGCCGTGCCCAGCGTGATGACGATGATTTCAGCCGACAGAATGAAGTCGGTGCGAATCGCGCCCTTTATTTTGGATTTCTCAAGCGCGACCAGATCGATTGCGGGATCGGCAAGTGCGCGAATCACTTCCTGATGGTGCGCCTCCTCATCCTCTTGACGGTGCAAATATTTGTGCGCGATTTTTTCAAATCCCTCGAAACATAAATAGGTGCCACCGATCATCAAGAGCGGCGTGATCGCCCAAGGCGCAAAGGCGCTGATGGCGAGCGCGGTCGGCACCAGAATCGCCTTGTTCACAATCGAACCTTTCGCCACCGCCCACACCACCGCCAATTCGCGATCCGCTTTCACGCCGGTGACTTGTTGCGCATTGAGCGCGAGATCGTCACCCAGCACGCCGGCCGTTTTCTTCGCCGCGACTTTCGTCATCAACGCGACATCGTCGAGGATGGTGGCGATATCGTCGAGGAGGGTCAGGAGGCTGGAAGCCATGTTGTCAGCCGATCAATCAGGGCGATAGTGAAAAATTCGGGTACGTCTATTTACCCTGTCATTCCTGCGTCCCGCAGGGACTTCCTTCGGTCGACGCGGGAATCCATTTTTTGCAATCTACTGATATGCATTGAAAAATGGATCCCCGCCCCCGGCCTAATGCCTGCCGGGGCAGGCTCCGCGAGAATGACAAGAATTGAGGGTAAACAGAAGATCCCAATAATGAAAGCCTAGCATTGGCGGGGTTCTTCAAGCATAAATGTCCGGAAACGCGCGCCAGTGCTTGTGTTTTACCACTCACGCCAGCACACCATCCGTTAGCACCAGCGTGCGTTGCATTTTTGCCGCCAGCGTCGCATCGTGCGTGACCATCACCAATGCGGTGTTGAATTTTGTGTTGAGCGTCAATATCAGTTCAAACACTTGGTCGGCGGTGCCGCGATCAAGATTGCCGGTGGGTTCATCGGCCAACACGCAGGCCGGTTCAGTGACCAACGCGCGCGCCACTGCCACGCGCTGACGCTCCCCTCCGGAAAGTTCACCCGGCTTATGCGTGATGCGATGCGAGAGGCCGACTTCGGCCAACATGGTCGCGGCGCGTGCTTTCGCGTTGGCCGTCGATTCACCGCGAATCGCGAGCGGGATCGCGACGTTTTCCAGCGCGGTAAATTCCGGCAGCAGGTGATGAAATTGATAGACAAACCCCAGCGCCTTGTTGCGCAGCAATCCCTGCTCAACCGGCGTGAGTTTATCCATGCGCTCGTTTTGCAAAGTCACTTCGCCGGAGGTGGGTGCATCGAGGCCACCGAGCAAATGCAGCAGCGTGCTTTTTCCGGAACCCGACGCACCGACGATGGCGATGGTC
>JANLQC010000052.1:0-1822 GCA_031367575.1 Betaproteobacteria bacterium
CGCAAATCCACCAATGAATCGCAGGCGAGGCGCAAACGCGCGCCCATCAGGCGAATCACGTTGGCGGCCAGATTCGGATTGAGACTCATCATCTGTTCGAATGATTTTCGCGAAATGCTGTAAACCACGCACGGCGCAACGGCTTCGCCGTTGACCGATTGCGTGAGCGAGCCGGTGATGCCGCCCGCGCCAAACAAGTCGCCCGGTGCGCAGAACCAGAAAATGGTCGCGTTGCCTTCGGGTGAGCGGTGGTAAATGCGCACCAGACCGTGCTGCAAATAGAACACCTGGTTGGCATCGTCGTCAGAGCGAAATACGTGCTGGCCTTTGCGCACCGCTTTGCGCGTCGCGTTGCGGAAAAAAAGTTCGCGCGCCGAGACATCGACCTCGTCGAACAAATCAACCTTCTCCCAATACCAGGGTGTCACTGCATCCATTTTTTGAGTCCTCCCGCCATCAGGCATTTTCAGCACGCGCTTCAATTCTGTCCAGCCTTTGGCCCGCATAACTTGTCACCAACTCGCCATCAAGTGTCGTCCAGCCGACAAATCATGCACCCTATTGGGTCGCTTGTGTCGGCTGCGCGACACATTTTGCGCCGATCCCTACCCAGAATAGCGCCATCCCGACATCGCGCTATTCACCAAGGAGATGCATATGAACCCGCCAGCACGCAAGAAAGTTACCCTGAATTATTTGCGCGATAAAAAGCGCAAAGGCGAACGCATTACCTCGATCGGTGTTTACGACGCACCGATGGCGGCGATCGCTGATCGGGTCGGATTCGACTTGCTGATCAATGGCAACGCCGGGCCGATGTCGCTGCTCGGACACGCCGACCCGACCACGGTCACGTTCGAAGAGCAATTGATGCTGACCAAGGCAGTGAGCCGCGTGGCGAAGTATGGTTTCGTGGTCGGCCACATGCCGTACCTGACTTATCACACGTCCAAAGAGCAGGCGATTAGCCATGCCGGGCGGATGATCGCCGAAGGTGGCGCGGATTGCGTGAAATGCGAAGGCAATGAACATACCGCCGTGAACATCGCCGAAATTATCCGCGCCGGCATTCCGGTCATGGGGCACATCGGCATGATGGCCTCGCGCCGCACCGAGCAAAGTGGCTTTGGCATTAAAGGCAAAACGGCCGACGATGCGCGCGCCATCGTCACCGGCGCGCGCGCGTTTGTCGATGCAGGTGTCTTCGCGTTCATTCTGGAACAGGTGCCGACCGAATTGGCGGCGTACCTGACCCGCACGTTGCCGGTGCCGGTGATCACGCTCGGCGGCGGCACCATCAACGACGGCGTGTACCACATCAGTGGCGACGTGGTCGGCTACAGCGCGTTTCCGATTCCGCAAAATCGCGGCAGCTTTGCCAATGTCGGATCGATCATTGAGTCCGCGTTGAAGTTGTATCGCGACGAGTCCGTCAGCGGCACCTATCCCGCAGAAGCCAATGCGTTTCACATGGCAACGGATGAACATGAAAAGTTTTTGCGTCTGATGGGTGAGACCACGGCGGCACGTTCGCGCGCGGCCACCGCTTAGTTACCCGCCTTGCACTTATTCTCTGGAGGAAGACTTATGAATACCAAACGTTTCGCGTCTCTCGTCATTGCCGCATCGGTCGCTGTGCTCAGCGTTGCAAACCCGGCAACCGCCGCCGAATACAACAACCCCGATTACAAAGCCATCGCCGCAAAAGCCAAACAAATCGACGGGCCTGCCATTGAGATTTCCACCAACTATTGGCTGGCATGGACCGGTGCGTGGGATACGGTCGTCATGAAAGAAACCAGGCTCTGGGAGAAGTGGTTGC
>JANLQC010000082.1:0-9144 GCA_031367575.1 Betaproteobacteria bacterium
CCAGCGATTTCAGCAACCCGGCATTGGATGGCAGGCTTCCGTTGAGTTTCCAGTTGCCGATGACATACCGGTTGCGCACGAGACAATTCCAAAGGGCTGGCAAAGCATTGGATTATAGCCGGTAACGGGTTGCCGGGTAAAACGAAAATGCGCCGAAAATGCTCAGGAGATGCGCAGGAAATGCGCAGGAAATGTGTGGAAGGGCGCGATTCAAACTGATGTGGCGTTTGTCTCCTCCCTTTTCAAAGGGAGGCTGGGAGGGATTTGCGATGGTGAAAATTTTTCTCTGAACCCTCACCTACGACGATTGAAAATCCCCCTCCGTCCGTTTACTGACCGGTTAAACGCGTCGCAGAATCGCTGAACGCTATATTTGGCGCGCGTTTCCAAGCAATTTATCGTGGTGTAGATTTGAAACAGAAATCCTTGCCTTTTCCCTGCCACATTGGTCTGGTGCCTTGAGAAATATTGTCTAAATGCAAACAAGTTGCAATATTTCAATTTAACCAGCACTGCAAATCACTTCCACAATCCATTTAAAAGGGAAAAGCTAAACACCGCATCAATTTGAAACGCACTCTGCGCCGACGGGTGCGAATTGCCCGGCGATTAACGCTGAAGATCCAGACGGCCTTCGGCACCATGCTCCGAGGCACCCTCGGCCATCGCCAGATTTTTGTTGATTTTGTCGCGCGCGATAAGAATTGGCGACGTTTTGGCCGCTTCGCCAAGAAAGGCGTCAAGATCAATATGGTCGCGGCGCAGATTTCCCATCAATCCGAGGAAAATATCCGTCAATCTCGGGTCAAATTGGCGACCCCGCAGCGACATGATTTCAGTCAGCGTGCTATCGAGAGTCCAGGCCTCTTTATATGGCCGCTTATGGGCGAGGGCATCAAATACGTCTGCCAATGCGGTAATTCGCGCATGCAGCGGAATCGCCTCCCCGGACAAGCCGTGCGGATATCCGGTTCCATCCCACCACTCATGATGGTGGCGCGCGATCTCTTCAGCCGTTTTCATGTGCGCGATATTGCTATTGGCAAGGACGTCGGCACCGATAGTCGTGTGCGTTTTCATGATCTCGCGTTCAGCCGCGTTCAACTTGGCGGGCTTTAGCAGGATTCCATCGGGTATGCCGACTTTGCCGATGTCGTGAAGACGCGCGGCGATATCGATCATGAAAATCATCTCATCGTCGCAACCGGCTTCCTTTGCCAGCAGTGAAGCGAGCCGGCCAACGCGATAGGAATGGGCACCGGTCGAGTCATCGCGTAACTCCGCGACCACCGCCATGCGTTCCATCGATTCGACTTGAGCCTTGAAGAGTGCTTGTTTGGCGATCCGGCCTTCGAGAACTTCTTCACGCGTCGTCAACCGGCGTATTGCACTTGCTCCATCTTCCAAGGCGGGGTGAAGTTGCTCAAGATGAAGTTTCACATGCTGCAGTACGTTTTGTTTTTGCGTGGCACTCTGATACTTCAACAGTTCTCGCAGGTATATCAGTGCTTGGTCGGGTTTGCCGATGAATTCAAATGCTTTTACCAGTGCAACTAAGACTTCCCGGGTAGTGATTTTTAGCGTTCTTGCACGATCCAACGTACTTGTCAGTCGCGAAATCCCAACATCGGTTTGTCCGGAAAACACCTCTGCCAGACTCTCTGCAACTGCGGCCGAAATATCCGCACGCGGTGATTTCGATTGTGCCGCAAATTTGCGCGCGAGTTTGGCATGCGCCTTCGCACCGTCGTAGTCGTTTACTTCCAACAAAAGTCGTGTGTAATGGTTTTCCGCAATAGTGCGATTGAGCATTGCGGGCGCATCTTTAGGATCGAGAGATAGCTCAACTGCCTTTTCTATCGCGGAAAGTCCATTGCGAATTTCGTCGAGGTTCAAGTGGCAAAGTGCAATATTGGCAAAAATGATAGGGAGTGCGGGTGCCAGTCCGACATCATTTGACGCAAACACTTCCGCCTTTTCAAAGCATGCCAATGCTTCACGATATAGTCCGCTGTAAATCAATGCAGCGCCTAAATTGAGCCACACCTTTCCTTGACCAATCGGATCGGAGAGTCCCTGCGCCAAGGACAAAGCATCTGCGTACGCCTCCATCGCGTCCGGCAACCCCCCAGAATCAGCCGAACAGATTCCCAACGCAATCAGCGCATCCAACGTCGCTTTAGGTTGGGATGTTTCGAGGCCAAGTGCGCGCGCTTTTTGTGCGATAGGAATGGCCCGAAATGCTTGGCCTGACAAATACAAAAATCTGACTGCGTCAAGCATCAGCTTTAATTGTGCCTGCACGTCTATACGAATCGTCGCGAGTTGCACGGCAAGTGCTTCCATTAGACGCAGGTCTGCGCAGGTTCCTTCGCTAAGCGCGCGAGAAATTATGCTATTTGCCTGATTAAAAAGCGCTTTATCGTCAGTTTCCAAACTGGAACTCACCAAATCCATTGATCAGAAAGGCCTTGCAAATCAATTTATCACCACATTATTCTCATGAAAACTGTGAACTAGTTCACAATTTTATCCCTTTCCTGCAAATAAACCACAAGGAGCACACCATGAGCAAAGAACTGAATCTGATCGACACCCTCATTGACCACGCCGCAGAACTTGCCGTCCAGCCAGAATTGATCACGCTCGACGACCTTTCCCTGACCCTTGTCGGTGGCGGTCAAGCGGGCATCTTGTTCTAGGTTTGCCTCTGCCGTCCTGATCGTTGCAACCAAAGCAAAAATTTGCCTCAAGCTAGCTGAATCACCCTGGCACCCACCACCGATTCCGCCCGATGACTCACGAACACCATGCTTGAAACACGCCCCGCGATCTGGTCGCGGATCGTTTGTTCTTGCGCCGCATCGACCTGATCCAGCGTTTCGTCGAGAAAAACGATTTGTGGATTCCGGTATAGCGCGCGCGCCAGCATGACGCGCTGTTTCTGGCCGCCCGACAGGCTCATGCCCAATGAGCCGACGATGGTGTTGTAGCCCATCGGCGTTGCGGAAACTTCCGCGTCGATTTGCGCGAGCCGCGCGCATTCACGCGCGCGTTCGGGATCGTGATCAGCATCGAAGAAACTGATGTTGTCTTCGATCGTTCCGACAAACAGTTGGTCGTCCTGCATCACGGCACCAACGTGCGCGCGATATTGGCCCATGTCCCAATCGCGCAAATCGCGACCGTTCACCAACACCTGCCCTTCGGTGGGCGGCAACAAGCCCAGCAACACTTTCAGCAGCGTGGTCTTGCCGCAACCCGATGGCCCGACAATCGCCACCCGCTCGCCCGGCATGATGTGCAGATTCACGTGACGAAAAGCGTATCCCTCTGGGCCATACGCATAACCAAGATTTATCGTTTCAATGGTCAACGTTTCGCTCGCTTCAGCGAAAACCGATTGCGCGGTGTTGGTGGTTTCCGCTTCCGCCAAGGCAATATCGGCGATGCGTTCGGCGTGCAAATCGAGCATGCGGAACTCATTCCACTTGTCGATCAAATTGTTCATGCGCCCCAAAAACACCAGCTTGAAACCGAGAAATGCATACAGCATCCCGACCGAAAACTTTCCATCGATCACCAATAGCGCGCCCATCCACACCACGATGATGCTCTCCAGGCCGAACACAAGGCTATTCGCGCCACGCTGAAAAATTCCGACGTTCTGCACGCGCACGCCGGCATTGACCTGATCGACGATCAGATTCTGGTATGAGCCGCGCCGCTCGTTTTCGCGCATGTTGAGCTTGATCGCCATCATGCCGCGCAGGGTCTCGATGAAATGGGTGCTCGCCTTGGCCTCATGGGCGATTTGTTCATCGGTGGCGTAGCGTTGCGGATAAAAGAAATACCAGCGCAGGCACGCGTAGATGAGTGCGGCGGCAACCACCACCAGCGTCAGATTGACACTATAAAAAAACATCACGCCGAGCGTGACCAACACCATCACGCCATCGATAAATGTTTCCACAAAGGTGGTGGATAGGGTCTTTTGAATCACGTCCACGCTGCGAAACTTGGAAACGATATCGCCGATATTGCGTTTCTCAAACCACGCCAGCGGCAGCTTCAACAGATGATTGAACAGCGCCGTCAGCAAGCGCAGATTGAAATGGGTGCTGAGATAGACGCCGACAAACGCGCGCACCGCGCTCACGATCACCTGTATCAACACCAGCGCTGAAAACGCGATGCCCAACACCGCCAGCAAATCGGTATCGCGGCCGACCAGCACCCGATCCACCACTAGTTGCAAAAAGAACGGCATCGCAATGGCAAAAACTTCAAGCGCCAATGACAGCAGCACCAACTGGAATACCGTTGCGCCCAGCCCGGAACCGGCCGACAGCAACTGCCACGCGCTGATTTTTTCGCGCTCATCGACGCGCTTGAAATTCTGGTTTGGCGTGAACTCCATCGCCACCCCGGTGAAATGCCGCGATGCTTCGGCCAGCGACAGTTTGCGTCTGCCGCGGCCCGGATCATGCACCACCAGCTTCTTGCCGGAAAATCCCGTCAGCACCACGAAATGATTCATGTCCCAATGCAGGACAGCGGGGAGCTGCAGTTTGGCCAATGACTCCAGCGGCAACTGCACACCGCGCGCCGCGAGTCCCATTGCCTCGGCCACTTGCGAAACATGCTTTAACGTGACGCCTTTCAGCGACGGTGAAAGCCGCAGGCGCATTGCCGACAAATCGGTCAAATGGCCATGGAAGGACGCCACCATCGCGAGACAAGCGATGCCACATTCCGGTGCCTCGCTTTGCAAAATCACCGGAACGCGCCGCCCGAATAATCCGCCGGACATAACGCTCACAGCCTGCTCCGCAACTGCAGCAATGGCTCAAAAATCCACTCCAGCAGACTGCGTTTATCGAGCAGGATATCGGCGTTCACCAGCATCCCGGAGCGCAATGGAATTTCCTGCCCCATTGCCGCGACTGTTTGCTTGTCGAGCTTGACGATGATGCGATAGGCCGCTTCGCGCACCGCCAGCGGGCCGACCTTGTCGCCCGGCGACCAGACCGTCTGGCTCACGTCGGCGATCACGCCGTGATATTGCCCGAAGCGCTCAAACGGAAATGCTTCATAGCGCATCACCACGTCCTTTCCCTTGGTCACAAAGCCGATGGCACGCGTCGGCACCAGCATTTCCGCCTGCAATTTGCTGCCGGCCGGCAGGATGGTCGCGAACGGGCTGTCGGCCGTCACCGATTGGCCGGATGCAATCGCGATGTTGGTCACCACACCGGTGATCGGTGCCTGAATGACCGTTTCACGTTTGGTCTCTTCCTGCGCGAGGCTTTGCTGCACCACGCTGATCTGGCGTGTCATTTGCTCTTCCTGCGAACGCGCACGCAACGCAATCGCCGGTTGTTCCAGTTGCGCCGTGGAGAGATCGCGCTCGAGCGTGGATTTCTGCCGTCGCAACGTCTGCACGCGGATTTCCTGATCAGTCGCGTCGTCCTGCTTTTGGCGCGCGACAATATCGGAAACGAACTTTTCTTTGGCGAGTTGCTGAAAGCGTTTCGCCTGCTCTTTTGCCGAGGCGACGCGCTGGCCCTGCAATTTTATTTCCTGCTCGATCTGGGTGACTTCGCGCTTGATATCGTCGATGCGTTTTTTCACTTGCTGCAATTGCTGCACGGCCAATTCGCGAATTTGTACCTGCTCTTTTTCAAGGCTGCCACGGCGCTGGCTTAGCTCTCCCGTTGCCATCGCACTCGCAGACAAGGTTGACGCCGTCGAGCGATCCAGCGACAGGCGCAGCATTGGTTCGCCCGCTTTGACCTCCTGGCCCTCTTTCACCAGCAGTTCGGTCACGCGTCCGGCGTCGGTGATCGATATCCTGGCCGCACCGACATCGAGTTGCAGGAACCCTTCGACCCGTTCGCGGCGCGTATATTGGCCCCAGATCGCCACCGCGATCATCAGTGCCGCCGCACCCACCGCAAGCAGCGTCATCGCCCACATCGGCAACGGTCGCGCGATGGTCGCTTCGCCGAGAAATTTTTCGCGGAGCGCGTCGATCGCTTCCTGCCGGAACATTTTTTTTGTCATGGATTGTGTGTTGGTATTCGCATGCCGTCAACCGCGCCGAGGTAACGTCGGTCGGGCCCCAGTGGATTGTAATGCAACTGCTCGTGACCGCGCGCGCTTGATACGCCCGATACGCGCCGTTGAACGGCCATTGATGGCATTGAGTGATCGGTGCGCCACTTGCTGGCGCCTGGCGGCCCGTATGCGCAGAGAATCTAGGCGAGTACGTCGGTCAGTTCGTCGAGATGTTCGGCCAGATCATCCGCATCGATCACTTCGCGCGGCAATGCATCGCGAAACGAGAACATGCCGATCACTTTGCCGCTGGCAGCAGCAATCGGCAAATGGCGAAAACGCCGCTGCTTCATCAGCAGTACCGCGTCGCAAACATTCATTTCCGGCGGCACGGTAATGGGGTTTTTAGTCATCACGGCAGACACCGGTGTGGCCGCTGGATCGAGCGCCTTGGCAACCACCTTGGTCAGCAGATCACGTTCGGTAAAGATACCGATTACGCCGCCCGCGTCATCGAGAATCAGCACACTGCCACTGTGGGCGCGCGCCATCACGCACGAGGCGTCGAACACCGACGATTGCGGTGGTGTGGTCACCAGATGCGGGCGTGAAATCGATTGAAACACGGTGCGGTCAGTCATGATCCATGCTCCTCGGCGAGTTGGTCGCTGCGCGTGAAATCGTGCGTCGGACAAACCATTCTAATCCTGCGCCGGGAAAGATGTCAGGGGGCATTATTGTTTGCACGAATCGACAAGCTCCAATATCGGCGCGCTTCTCCGACCATTTTTGGCCTGAACACCGCGCCAGTGCTGGTGTTTTGCACTCATTGAAATGGCGTTGCAAATACCATCAATCGGCTGTCATCGCGCCGCAATCATTGCGCGATAATCTTTGTGCTTACCGCGACCCGGATAGACATTTCAACATGAACGAATTCAACTTTGCCGACTTGCGCGACAATCAATCGATCACGGTTACGCGGCGCCGTCAATTATTGAAAGGCGGCTTCGCCTTCGGCGTAGCCGGCACGCCGCTGACGCTATGGCTGAGCGGCTGCGCGCTGTTGCCGGCGCGCGGCAGCGCGACATTTGCCCGCATTGCGCCAAGTACGGCCGATGCGATCCGCGTGCCCGAGGGCTACCGCGTAGGCGTGTTATTCCGCTGGGGGGATCCGGTCGGTGCGGCACACCTGCCGGCCGGTGAGCCCGCATTCAAGCGCGATGCAAGCAACACCAGCACCGAACAGGAATTGCAAGCCGGCATGCATCACGATGGCATGCATTTTTTTCCGCTGGCAAGTCACACGCGCGAATCGCCGCGCGGCTTGCTGGCGATCAATCACGAGTACACCGACGACGGACTGCTGCACGTTGGCGGCATCAATGATTGGTCTCGCGCGAAAGTGACGAAATCGCAGGCGGCCCATGGCGTTTCGGTGGTGGAAGTGGCACTCATCGGCGGCGATTGGCGGGTGGTGCGCCCGTCAAATTTCGCGCGCCGCATCACTGCGAATACACCGATGCAAATCGGTGGCCCGGTGGCCGGTTCCCACTGGGTCAAGACCGCCGCTGCCAACGGCGACACCGTCCTCGGCACCATCGCCAACTGCGCACAGGGATTCACACCCTGGGGCAGCTATCTCACCTGTGAAGAGAATTGGCACGGCTATTTCAATCAGCCCAACGCATTGAGCGCGCATGAGAAACGCTACGGCATTGCCGCCCGCAAAAGCGGTTATCGCTGGTGGCAATTCGATGCGCGATTTGATGTGTCGACGGATCCGAATGAACCCAATCGTTTCGGCTGGGTGGTGGAAATTGATCCCTTCGATCCGCAATCGATACCCGTCAAACGCACCGCGATGGGCCGCATGAAACACGAAAGTGCGATGCAGTCGATTGCGGCCGATGGCCGCGTTGTTTTCTACATGGGCGACGATGAAGCCTTTGAATACATTTACAAATTCGTCAGTCGCGACGCATGGAATCAGCAAAACCGGGCCGCCAATCACGATCTGCTTGATCACGGCACGTTGTACGTCGCACGTTTTGATGCGAACGGCACTGGTACGTGGCTGCCGCTGGTGGTCAACCATGGCCCGCTAACCGCGACAAACGGTTTCTCAAGTCAGGCCGATGTACTGGTGATGACGCGTCAGGCAGCCGACCTGCTGGGTGCCACCAAAATGGATCGGCCCGAATGGATCGCGGTACATCCCGATACCAAAGAAGTTTATTGCAACCTCACCAACAACACCCAACGCGGCAAACCCGGCAAGCCTGCCACCGACGCGGCCAATCCGCGCGCCGACAACGCTTTCGGCCACATTGTTCGCTGGCGCGAAGCGGGCAATGACCCCGCCGCGCGCGAATTCGTCTGGGATATTTTTGTATTGGCGGGCAACAATGATTCAGCAAGCGCCAACACGCGCGGCAACATCAACGGCGATTTATTCGGCTCACCCGATGGCTTGTGGTTCGATGCACAGGGTCGCTTGTGGATCGAAACCGATGTCTCACCCGGCAACATGAACAAGGGCGACTACGCCCAAATCGGCAACAATCAATTGCTGGTCGCCGACGTCGCGACCGGCGAAATCAAACGCTTTCTCACCGGCCCGGTCGCCTGCGAAATCACCGGCATCACCTCAACCCCGGATGGCCGCCATCTCTTCATCAACATTCAGCACCCCGGCGAAACACCCGGCGAGCGCAGTGACCCGAATGACCCGATGCGCTATAGCAGATGGCCCGATGGCCCGCATGGTGGACGGCCACGCTCGGCGACGATCGTGATCCGCAAAAATGATGACGGCGTGGTGGGGACATAGGGCGATTCACGCCGTGCGTAAGCCAAAAAACACGTGCGGTGCGCACTCTTTCCCGATTCCCGACACGATGCGTAGAATCGAACAAGCATGAAACGCAGAACCTTTCTGATCGCCGCCTGTGGTGCCGGTGCTCTCGTCGTCGGCTGGACGGTGCTGCGACCGGCGCGGATTCGCCACAACCTGGATACACCGTCGGCCAACGGGGAAGTGTTGCTCAACGGCTGGATCACGTTGACCACCGACGGTCGCGC
>JANLQC010000102.1:0-11739 GCA_031367575.1 Betaproteobacteria bacterium
GGCTACGCCAACAGCACGGCTTTCTTCCTTGATGCAGCCGACGTTTTTTTCGATAAGGGCCAATCCAACCTTGGCATCCGCGTACTGACCAATCTGGCCGAAATGGATCTGGAGAATCGCCACATCCTGCGCATCCTCGGCTATCGCTTGATGCAAGCCAAACAACCTGCGCTCGCGATTCCGGTATTCAAGAAAGTGCTGATGCTGAGCCCCGAAGAGCCGCAGTCGTATCGCGATTTGGGCCTCGCCTATGGCGCCGACAAACAGCCGCAGAAAGCGATCGACTCACTATACGAAGTCGCGATCCGCCCTTGGCATAACCGCTTTCCGGAAATCGAGCTCATCACGTTGGCGGAATTGAATTCGATTGTTGCCAACGCTGACGTTGCACTCGACACCCGTGCCATCGATGCGCGCCTGCTTAAAAATCTGCCGCTCGATTTGCGCGCCGTCATGACGTGGGACGCCGACAACACCGATATCGATTTGTGGGTGACGGACCCGAATGGGGAAAGGGCGTATTACGGCAATCGCCTGACTTATCAGGGCGGACGGATGTCGCTGGATTTCACCGGCGGTTACGGGCCGGAAGAGTTCTCGCTTAAAACCGCCAAGCCGGGCAAGTACAAAGTGGAAGCGAACTACTTTGGCGACCGCCGCCAAAACGTCACGGGTGCCACCACCTTGTCGCTGAAACTTTCCACGCACTTCGGATCTCGCCATCAGCAGGATCAGATTGTGACAATGCGATTGAAGGATAAGCGCGAGGTGATATTTGTGGGTGAGTTTGAGGTGAAGTAGCAGTGGCCATCATTGTGAACCGCCAATTTGAATGACTTCCCCCTTTTTAAAGGAAGGGGCAACCAGAGAAAGGAAACATCATGAAAAAAAATCTAGTACTCAGCATTGCTCTCGCAATGTTCACATCCAACACCTTCGCCATCGGCCACATCGCCCGCATCGATGTCTATGATCGCGCCGAGCATCGCAACCTGCAAGTGCATTGGCATCAAGGCAAGGCTTGGGTCGTCGGCAATCCCGGCAACGAATATCAAATTGCGATTCGCAATCAGGCGGGACAGGATCTACTGGCGGTGGTGTCGATCGATGGCGTAAATGTGGTGAGCGGCGAAACCGCAAACACACAGCAAGGCGGGTACGTCGTGGATGCGTGGCAATATCTTGACGTAACCGGTTGGCGCAAAAGTCTTTCGCGCACCGCCGCCTTTTATTTCACCACGATTGCCGATTCATACGCCGCCCGAACAGGGCGTCCCACCAATGTCGGCGTGATAGGCGTTGCGCTGTATCGGCGGCGGGCGGGCCCGGTGTACGACGCGCCTCCACCTGCCTCGATTGCGCCACAATCGTCAGGCACCGATGAACGTGGGCGAGCCGATGGCGCGGCACAGGCACCGATGCGTGCGCAGGAGAAATCACTGGATTCCGCGCTCGGTTCATCGCCCGCCGACCGCCTCGGCACCGGCTACGGAAGAAACGAATCCTCGCCCGCGCGCCATACCAACTTCGAACGCGCGTCATCAACGCCAGAGGAAGTGGTGACGATCTACTACGACAGCCGTGCCAACCTGATTGCGCGTGGCGTCATTCGCGAATCGCAATGGCGCGAACCGCAGGCGTTCCCCGGGCGATTTGTTCGCGATCCACCCAATTGACACGTTGTTTCAACAATCCTTGCGGTCATCACACGCTTTTCCATCGAACGCGTGGAACGCATGGAAGTTCAGTAAACTTCCATGCACGATGACTCAGGAAGACTCGGACGAAACGTTGATGATGCGCTACCAATCCGGCGATGCCGGCGCGTTTGACGTGCTTTACGCGCGCCATCGCGTCGGCCTGTTTCGCTTCATGGTGCGGCAATGCAAGAGCCGCGAACACACCGAGGAATTGTTTCAGGAAGTGTGGATGAATCTGATCGCGGCGCGCGCGCGCTATCGCCCCGAGGCGCAGTTCCGCACTTACCTGTTCACGCTGGCGCACAATAAGCTGATGGATTATTTTCGCCGTCATGGCAGCGTTGAATTGACGCTCTATGAAAACGAGGATGGCGAGACGGCGGTTGATCGGATGGCGGCGAGCCGGGTGGATGAGCCGCTGGTGCGCGCCGAATCCAGGCAACAGTCAATTGCGATTTTGCGCGCTCTCGAAGGCCTGCCCGCGCCGCAGCGCGAAGCGTTTTTGCTGTATGAAGAAAGCGGCATGACCATTGAAGATATTGCCGCCACCACTGGTTGCACATTTGAAGCGGCAAAAAGTCGATTGCGTTACGCCATCGCCAAATTGCGCGCCGGCCTGAAAGAATTCGCATGAACATTGAAGATCGCAAACACGCTGATGATTTGGACGCGGTCCGCCGCGCCTATCGTGGCGCGGCCCGCGACAATGACGACATGATGCCGCCAGCCGCCATCGACGATGCCATCCGCGCCGCCGCGCGCCGAGCAGTACAGGCCGGTCCGCAGTCGACAGGCAACAATTGGCTCGGTCGCTGGACCCCGCAACTTGCCGTTGCCGCCGTGGTGGTTCTTTCAGTGTCGGTTGTTCTGGTGTCGGTTGAGGAGCGCCCGGAATTGGCACCCGCCGCCGTGCAAAAAATCACCCTTCCACGGCAATCGGAACAGCCGGCAGCGTCGATTGTGGGCGCGCCGCCCGCCATCATTTCGGCAGGGAAATTAGAAACGCGCGCGCAAGACATGGCCGCGCCATCAAAGCCCGCCGAGCCGGCGCGCACAAGAATATTGGATCAGAATATTGCGCGTGGATCCGCATTCGCGCCACCGCCGGAAGTGCAGATCAGCGCCTTGCCCCTCGAGCGCGCAAAAAAGGAGGATCGCGGCAGCGCGGAAATTGACCGCATCGTGCGGCTTCCGGAGGTGAAACGCCTCGTCGAAAAAAGCGCGCTGGCGGGTGCCACCAGTTCACGCGACACCGTCGCCACCGCCCCGGCGGCGGCAAGCGCCAACGTGGACCCCGCTCCCACGGTGGTGGCATCGGCCGTATCGGCCGCCGCGCCCGGCACCCCCGCGCCCGCTGCCCCCACACCATTGCCCAAGTTGAAACAGCCATCTGCTGCCGAACTGCAGCGCGCAGAAACGGACGAATCGCGCCGTGATCAAGCACAGGCGGCAGCGGTTGGCATTCGTGGAATCGGTAACGAACAGATTACGGCCACCGACGCACTGGCAAAAGATTCGCGCCCCGGCCCATGGTTGCAACGCATGTTGGAGTTGGTTCAGCAAAACAAGTTGAAAGAATTGCGCGAGGAGTTGGCGCGATTCCGGAAAGCGCATCCGAATGTGGTGCTGCCGAAAACATTGGCGGAGATCGCGGATTCACGCGAGCCGTAGTTGCAACACCGCCTCACGCGGGTGACGTTGGGCACAGGTGACCGTTGTGGCGAAGGCAGGCGTGATCGCCATCGATCCCTGAAGTAGCAACCCCTCGACGCAACTCCTCAAACGGCCGCACCGCCATTGCCGATATAATCAATGACATCAAAAAAATGATCGCCGCGCCCGGAAAAACGCCAATGAGGATACTGTGCACGCACTGCTGAAAATTTCCCGAATAATCGATGCCATCACCGAATGGATTGGGCACAAGGTCTACTGGCTGACGCTGGTGGCGGTGCTGATCAGCGCGGGCAACGCGATGATCCGCTACGCCTTCAACGTCAGCTCGAACGCGTGGCTGGAGTTGCAGTGGTATTTATTTTCGGCGGTATTTTTGCTCTGCGGCGGCTATACGCTGTTGCACAGTCAGCACGTTCGCATCGATGTGGTTTATTCGCGTTTTTCGCGGCGGGTGCAGCTCTGGATCGATATTCTTGGCACGCTGTTTTTTCTCTTGCCAATGGCGATCCTCATCATGATTTTGTCGTGGCCGGTGTTTGTGAATGCCTACGTCGGGCATGAAGTCTCTTCAAACGCGGGTGGCCTCATCGTCTGGCCCGCGCGCCTGCTGTTGCCGGTGGGTTTTTTCCTGCTGACGGTGCAAGGCATTTCGGAATTGATCAAACGCGTCGCGGTGTTGCGCGGCCTGATTCCGGATCCCGCCGCCGACGAGCATGGGCCGACACCCGAAGAAGAACTCGCGCGCGCGATTGCGGAAGCACAGGCAAAGCATGACGCCGAAGCCAAACTCGCGCACTGATCGGGATCCACCATGACCCAATTCCTGATCCACAATCTGGCCCCACTGATGTTCGTGGGCTTGTTTGCTTTTCTGCTGCTCGGTTACCCGGTGGCATTCGCATTGGCCGCCAACGGTATCGTATTCGGCTTGATCGGCATCGAACTTGGCCTGCTCTCGCCCTCGCTGTTTCAGGCGTTGCCGGAACGCATCTGGGGCGTGATGTCGAACGATACGCTGCTGGCGGTGCCGTTCTTCACGCTGATGGGTTTGATATTGGAGCGTAGCGGCATGGCCGAAGATCTGCTCGACACCATCGGCCAACTGTTCGGCCCGGTGCGCGGCGGGCTCGCGTTCGCGGTGATTTTTGTCGGCGCGTTGCTGGCGGCCACTACCGGCGTGGTTGCCGCGTCGGTGATATCGATGGGCCTCATTTCGCTGCCGATCATGTTGCGCTACGGCTATGACCGGCGCCTCGCATCGGGTGTGATCGCGGCTTCCGGCACCCTCGCGCAAATTATTCCGCCCTCGCTGGTACTGATCATCATGGCCGACCAGCTGGGCAAATCAGTCGGCGACATGTACGCAGGCGCGTTCATCCCCGGCATCACGCTTGCCGGCCTGTATGCGCTGTACGTGGTCGGTGTGAGCATTTTCAAACCGCATTGGGTCCCTGCATTGCCGATCGAGGCGCGCGTATTTCGGGAGCCAAATGGCACCAGCGGCGTGGTGTCATTGCTGGTGCTGGTGGTGCTTTCCGTCATCGCGGCCGTGGCATTCGCAAAGAACGTGGGGCCGATTGCCGATGCGTTGCGCGGCGTCGTCGGCAAGAAATTCGAACTCAATGGGTTGGATGAAATCATCGTTGTCTCGGCCTCGGTCGGCGTCGGTCTTGCCTACATCGCCGCGTTGCTAAACAAGGTGCTCAAGTTCGGCCTGCTCTCGAAAATCGCCGAGCGTGTGGTGTTCGTGCTGGTGCCGCCGATGGCGCTGATTTTTCTGGTGCTTGGTACAATTTTTCTCGGCGTCGCGACACCCACCGAGGGCGGCGCGATGGGTGCGACGGGCGCATTCCTGATGGCGCTCGCGCGCGGACGCTTGAGTTTCAAATTGCTGAAACAGGCGATGGATTCGACCGCCAAGCACACCGCATTCGTAGACTTTATCCTGATCGGTGCACGGGTATTCAGTTTGGCGGGTTATGGTGTCGATGGACACAAGTGGGTGGAGGAACTGCTCACGCAATTGCCGGGAGGGCAGACCGGATTTCTGATCGTCGTCAACATTCTGGTATTCGTGCTGGCGTTCTTTCTCGACTACTTTGAGCTTGCCTTCATCATCGTGCCATTGCTGGGCCCCGCCGCGGACAAGCTCGGCATCGATCTCATCTGGTTTGGTGTACTGCTCGGCGTCAACATGCAGACCTCGTTCATGCATCCACCGTTCGGCTTCGCATTGTTTTATTTGCGCAGTGTTGCACCGGCTAAAGAATACGTTGATCGCGTGACCAAAAAAATCACCGCGCCCGTGACGACCGGGCAAATCTACTGGGGCGCGGTGCCGTTCGTGCTGATTCAATTGATCATGGTTGGCCTTGTAATTGCATTCCCGCAAATGGTGATGGTGTACAAGGACGACGCAAGCAAGGCAGACAAGGGCAAAATTGAAATTAATATGCCCGCCACCGACGCCATCACACCATCCGACAGCGCAAAAACCGACGACAGCAGCAACAGCGACATCATGAAAGCGCTCGGTGGCAAGAGTGAAGACAAGGCTGCCGAGCAGATCAAGGAAGACGCGGCGGCGGATGACATCATGAAAGCGTTTGGCGGCAAACCTGATGCGCCTGCCAAAGCGGAAACGAAGGCGGAGAGCAAGACTGACAACAAGGTAGCGCCCCCGAAGAGCAAGAGCAAAGATGACCTTGCCGCAGACGAAATAGAGAAAGCGCTACGCGGCGGCAAATAGCGGAAAACTGGAAATCTGCGCAAGCTGTCGCAAGCGGGCGAAAGTCATATTGATCGTCTGACGATTTTGGTTAGTTCGCCGGCCTGCGCAACACGCCCACATGCGACGGGTAAATTCCTGTTTTACGATCTGCAAAAAAATGTTTCAGCGCAGTCTCAATGGTGCGAAACGCCAATTGTTCCCAGGGAATATCGGCTTCATTGAATAGTTTGACGTCGAGACTTTCAATGCCCGGACTGAAATCGAGATCATCGAGTTTCGCGCGGAAGAGTACATAGACCTGGCTGATTTCCGGCAGCGAGAGCGTGCAATACATCTGCTCAATGGTGACGCGCGCCTTCGCCTCTTCAAGCGTTTCACGCACCGCGCCTTCGTCCAGCGTCTCGCCTTCTTCCATGAATCCCGCAGGCAGCGTCCAGAGGCCGTAGCGAGGCTCGATGGCGCGTTTGCAGAGCAGCACCTGGTCGCCCCAAACCGGAATCGTGCCGACCACCAGCTTCGGATTCAGGTAATGAATGTGGCCGCAATCCGCGCACGCATGGCGCTCGCGATCATCACCATGCGGCACACGAAATTCCACTTTCGCACTGCCACATTGCTGGCAAAAACGGGGGATGGGATTCATGAGCATGATGGGCAATTTGAGAGCGTAAACAATGATGATCCCGGATGGTTGAACACGCGTGAACCATGCGGCCATGCTACCATGGCGACGATTTGTAACCATGTGATTTCAAGGGATTTTTTCGTGATTTTTTTCCAGCGTTTGAAGCTGTGGGCGGTGGCGGGATTGGGTCTTGTACTGTGCGTTGCCGCGCACGCGGAAGTGGCGGTGGTACTCAATTCCGGCGAGGGCACCATCAGCCTCATCGATACCGTTTTGATGAAAGAGACCAAACGCTTTCAGATCGGCAAGGAGCCGCATCATTTGATGGCGACACCGGACGACAAGTTCCTGATTGTCGCCAATGCCGCATCCAATGAATTGGTGTTTCTCGATCCTCAATCGGGCGAAATCAAAAAGCGCATCGACAAAATTTCCGATCCCTATCAACTTGGCTTCAGTCCCGACCAAAAATGGTTTGTGTCGGTAAGCAATCGCCTTGATCGCGTGGATATTTACAACGGTGCCGATTTTTCACTCGTCAAACGGATCGCCACTTCCAGGACACCGAGCCATGTTGCATTCGACGCCAACAGTACCACCGCACTGGTGACGATGCAGGATTCGGATGAACTGGTCGGAATCGATCTCGCCATGCAAACGATCAAGTGGCGCATGAAGACCGGAAAAATGCCGGCCGGCATTTGGGTGACGCCAGATGATAAATACGCGCTGGTGGGAATGACCGGCGAAGATTATGTTGACGTGATTGACTGGCGCACGCAGAAATCGGTGAAAAAAATTGTCACCGGCAAAGGCGCGCACAATTTTCTGGCGCTCGGCGACGGCAGGCGGATTTTTGTCAGCAACCGCGTCTCGAACACCGTCAATATCATCGATCAAACCACACTCGCAGTAGTGGATACGATTACCGTGCCCGGCGGTCCCGATTGCATGGAGCTCACGCGCGACGGCAAGCAGCTCTGGGTAACGTCGCGCTGGATCAAGCAGGTGACGGTGATCGATATGGCGACGAAAAAAATCATCGGCAAGATTGCCGTCGGCAAGAGCCCGCACGGGATTTATTTTTCGAATCATGCGGCGCGGAAATAGTAGCATCATCGTTCGGCTTTTTCTCAGGGCGATTGCGTTTGCCACTTCCGCGATTGTGTCCGCTGCCGTGCCTGCGGCGGGTTGCAAAGGCACCGTCTATCTCACGCTCGATACCGGCCACATGGCACCGGCCGAGGCGATGGCATCGATCCTGAAAAAGCACGATGTCAAAGCCACCTTCTTTCTCGCCAACGAAAAAACACAGCGCGGCGATAGCTCTCTCGATGCGTCATGGACAGCGTTTTGGAAAGCGCGCGTGGCCGAGGGGCATTCGTTTGGTTCGCACACCTGGCGGCACGGTTATTTCCGGCAGGATATCGGCGACAACGTGAGTTATGTTCCGTGGGGCGCCAAAACCGGCGAGGCGCTGGATGCGGCGGGCGTATGTGCCGAGCTTAAGAAAAGTGAAGACGCCTTCAAATCCATGACCGGCCGCAGCTTCGATGGCATCTGGCGCGCACCCGGTGGCAAGCTCACACCCAATACCATTCGCTACGCCGAGGCCTGCGGATTCAAGCATGTGGCGTGGAGTGCCGCAGGATTCTCCGGTGACGAATTACCGAGCGAAAAGTATCCGTCGGATTCACTCATCAAATCACAATTGAGGAATATCCGGGATGGCGACATTTTGCTGTGGCATCTGGGAATATGGTCGAGGAAGGATGCGCTATTTCCGCGCCTCGATGAACTGATTGCCGGGTTGAAGGACAAAGGAATGTGTTTTGCGCGGATTCCCGATCATCCGACATGGAAAAAGTAGCTCAGTAAAAAGCGATGTTCGACACCCTTGAAAATTTGTTTGCCACGCTTCACGGACAGGTATTCGAGTCCGCCGTGCTGCCGCTGGTACACGCACTCGGATTCGGCGGCTACGCAGAATTGGCGTTCGACGCAACCGAAGTCTTCCTGATCGGTGCCATCGAAATTACCGTTCTCGCCATCGTGCTGGGAGCGCTGGAAAGATGGCGGCCACTGGAAAAACAAAACGATGAAGACAAGCGTGTGGACGTGATCTACACGATGTTGCAGCGCCTCGGTTTGATTCCGTTGATGATGTTTGCGTTGCTGACGCCGACGATGGATGGATTCGATGGCTGGCTTCGCATGCATGACATCATCCCGTGGAAACTGGAGGATGCACTGCCGTTTCTCAATGATTCACGCTGGCTGTCGTTCGCGGCCTATCTGGTGATTCTTGATTTTGTCGCGTACTGGCTGCATCGCGCGCAGCACCGGTTCGCGTTCTGGTGGGCGCTGCACAGTCTGCATCATTCGCAGCGCAGCATGAGTTTCTGGACTGATGATCGCAATCATTTGCTCGATGCGCTATTCACCGATGCGGCGTTTGCGTTGCTTGCGCTCGCCATCGGCGTGCCACCGGCGGCGTTTGTGACGGTCATCGTCGCCACGCGTGTGCTTGAGAGCGTTTCGCATGCGAATCTCAAAATACACTTTGGCCGTATCGGAAATTATCTGCTGGTAAGCCCGCGCTTTCATCGGCTGCATCATGCGATCGGCGTTGGGCACGAAGGCCCGGCACGGGGCTGCAATTTTGCGGTGTTGTTTCCGTTATGGGACGTTATGTTTGGCACGGCGAATTTTGAAAACAGTTTTCCGCCAACCGGGGTTCGCGATCAGCTTGAAGGCATCGAATACGGGCACGGTTTTTGGGCGCAGCAGTGGCTGGGAATCAACCGGCTTTCCCGCCGTCTTATCGCGACAGATTAGGAAATCAATGCAAAGCGGAAATCGAATCAGGCGATGGTTGGCACCACTTGTTTTGGCGGCGGCAGTGTCGCCATCGTTCGCACAGGAAATGCCGAGCCGTGTTCACTTGGCACCTGTCAGGGATGGCGTCACCGTTCGCTCCCGAGGCGTGCCGCCAATGAGAATAACAATCTCGCCTAGCAGCAGGCAACTTGCCGAGGCCGCGCAAAACGCGTCGTTTGAGGAAGGCATTGCCCCGCCGCTCGCAAAAGTTCTCGGCATCAAACGCCCGAAAAATCCGACGGCACCGCGCCGTGTTGGCTCGGTTTTTCCGGCCAACGCGGGCAGCCAGATCGCGCAGTGGCAACGGCTCGACGATGGCAGCCACGTCACGCAGGTTTACATTACCTCCACAAACGCGCTCGGCATTCGGGCCAGACTCCGATTGCCGGAAAGCATGACGGCGGGGGAAATTCGCGTGGTGGCACGCGATGGAGACATCGCGGTGGTGTCGCCGCTGAACGTTTCGGGTGATGGTGACTTTTGGACGCCGTACACGGAAGGTGAGACACAGATCGTTGAGATCCAGACCCCGCAAAACGTGGCGGGCAGGAAAATCGAAGTGATCGACATCGGGCATTTTGAAGTCCCGCTCACACCATTTTCCAACGAACTGCCCGCGACATCCGGTGCGACCGGTGCCGGCGCGGCGGGGAGATGCAGCCCGGATGTCGTGTGCACCTCCAGCAATGCGGAACTTGATGCCGCCATCGCCGAGCGCAGCAAGTCGGTTGCAATGATGAATTTCGCCAGCGGCGGGTCGTTTTTCTTGTGTACCGGCACCTTGATCAATTCGCCAAGCCAACAGAATTTTTTCCTGACCGCCAATCACTGCATATCGACTCAGGCGGAGGCCAGCAGCCTCTCCACCATCTGGTTCCGTCAAGCGTCGGCTTGCGGCATCGTGGCAGGCAATGGCCAGCAAGTCACGGTGGCAGGCGGGGCGCAACTGGTATTTACCAATCAATTTGTCGACTCGACCTTGCTGCGCCTGAACAATCCGCCGCCGAGTGGTGCGGTGTTTTCCGCGTGGAATGCTTCGCCGTTGGCGGCGAATAGCGCCATCGTATCGATCAGTCATCCGTCGGGTGACTACATGAAATTCGCCACCGGCACCGTATCGTCGACGATCCAAAATCGCCCGGACGGCTTAATCCGGGTTGGCCAATTTCAGCAGGAAATGTACGCGGTGCTGTTTAACCGGGGAATCATCGAAGGCGGTTCGTCGGGCTCGGGCCTGTTCGTGCTCGCCAATGGCAGCCTGCAACTGCGCGGCATGTTATTTGGGGACACGACGCAAGTTAATGATTCCGGACTCACCTGCACCAACACCACCGAAAACGCGCTCTATGGGCGCTTCGACTATTTTTATCCGCAGATAGAACCGCTGTTGAATGGCCAAAGCTTCCCGCCGGACGACTACCCGAATCAGCCTTCCGCAAACGGACCCGCGCTCGCCATCGGCGCAACCGCCACGGGACAATTGAGCTACATCGGTGATCTCGACGTTTTCCGCATTCCCGTCACGCAATCCGGAACGCTGTTCGCCAAGTCATCCGGCGGATACGACCTGATCGGAAATTTGATGGACGCCAATGGCAAGACCCTTCGGACCAATGACGATAATTTCGATGGCAACAACGAATTCGGCATTGCCTGGCAAGTCAGCCCCGGCACCTATTATCTGGCGGTGGCTGCGTGGGAACCCAGCGTGGTGACCGGCACGCCTTACAGCATATCCACCAGCTTTACCACGGCAACGACAAACCATACCGCGATGTGGTGGGCAGGGGAAGCTGAAAGCGGTTGGGGAATCAATGTCAATCATCAGGGAAATCAGATTTTCGCCACCATGTTCAATTACGAGGCGGCGGGGTTGGGATCGCAGAATCCCGGTCTATGGATGGTGGCCAGCGGCACCCGGGTCGGCGCGGCGGATTCCTATGCGGGCGACTTGCTGCGCGTGGTCGGGCCCGCATTCAACGCGTCGCCGTTCACGCCAATCACGGGGGCCAACAGCACGCGCGTCGGCAGTTTGCGCTTCGATTTCACCGGCACCAATTCGGGAACGCTCACCTACGACGTGATTGGCGCGGGAACCGGCGGCACCGGCATCACCGTGACCAAAA
>JANLQC010000103.1:0-5652 GCA_031367575.1 Betaproteobacteria bacterium
GAACCGGGCGCAGCTGCTGACGGAAGACGACTACCTGGCCAAGCTCGAGCAGTACGGTGACGACTTCGACGCCTACATGGGCGCCGAAGGCATCCGTGCGCTGCTGAAGTCGCTGGACGTCAACGACGAGATCGACAAGCTCCGCAAGGAACTGGAGACCACGGGTTCGGACACCAAGATCAAGAAGATCGCCAAGCGCCTGAAGGTGCTCGAGGCGTTCAACAAGTCGGGCATCAAGCCCGAGTGGATGATCCTGGAAGTGCTGCCGGTGCTGCCGCCGGAACTGCGTCCGCTGGTTCCGCTCGACGGTGGCCGTTTTGCCACCTCCGACCTGAACGACCTGTATCGCCGGGTGATCAACCGCAACAACCGCCTGAAGCGCCTGCTGGAACTCAAGGCGCCGGACATCATCGTCCGCAACGAAAAGCGGATGCTGCAGGAAGCGGTCGATTCGCTGCTGGACAACGGCCGTCGCGGCAAGGCCATGACGGGTGCGAACAAGCGTCCGCTGAAGTCGCTCGCCGACATGATCAAGGGCAAGGGCGGTCGTTTCCGGCAGAACCTGCTGGGCAAGCGCGTCGACTACTCGGGCCGTTCGGTCATCGTGGTCGGCCCGCAGTTGAAGCTGCATCAGTGCGGCCTGCCCAAGCTGATGGCGCTCGAACTCTTCAAGCCGTTCATCTTCAACAAGCTCGAAACGATGGGTCTCGCCACCACGATCAAGGCGGCGAAGAAGATGGTGGAAGCACAGGAGCCCGTGGTGTGGGACATCCTGGAAGACGTCATCCGCGAACATCCGGTGATGCTGAATCGCGCGCCGACATTGCATCGTTTGGGCATTCAGGCGTTCGAGCCGGTGTTGATTGAAGGCAAGGCAATCCAGTTGCATCCGCTGGTCTGTGCCGCATTCAACGCCGACTTTGACGGCGATCAAATGGCGGTACACGTACCGATCTCGCTCGAAGCGCAGATGGAGTGCCGCACCCTGATGCTGGCGTCCAACAACGTGCTGTTCCCGGCGTCCGGCGAGCCGTCGATTGTGCCTTCGCAGGATATCGTTCTGGGTCTGTACTACATGACCCGCGAACGCGTCGCCGCCAAAGGCGAAGGTTCGATGTTCATGAACGTCGCTGAAGCGCAACGCGCCTACGATTGCGGCGAAGTTTCGTTGAATGCCAAGATTCAGGTACGCATTCAGGAAACCGACAAGGACGATAAAGGCGCGATTATTTCACGCGTTAAACGCTACGAGACGACGGTCGGTCGGGCGATTCTGTCTGAAATCATGCCGCCCGGATTGCCGTTCCCTTTTATCAACAAGGCGCTGAAGAAAAAAGAAATCTCAAAAATCATCAACGCCGCGTTCCGTCGTTGCGGTATTCGTGAGACGGTGATTTTTACCGACCAGTTGATGTACACCGGCTTCACCTACGCCACCAAAGCGGGCCTGTCGATTTCCATCGACGACATGCTGGTGCCGAAACAGAAGAAGGACATCATCGCCGCGTCCGAGAAGGAAGTGAAAGAAATCGAAGCGCAATACACGTCCGGTCTGGTTACCCAAGGCGAGCGCTACAACAAGGTCGTGGATATCTGGGGCCGCGCCGGCGATCAGGTCGCCAAGGCCATGATGGAACAATTGGGATCCGAGCCGGTCACCACGCGTGACGGCAAAGTGACCACACAAGAGTCATTCAACGCGATCTACATGATGGCGGACTCTGGCGCGCGCGGTTCGGCTGCGCAGATACGCCAGTTGGCGGGTATGCGCGGGTTGATGGCGAAGCCGGATGGCTCGATCATCGAGACACCCATTACGGCGAACTTCCGTGAGGGCTTGAATGTGTTGCAGTACTTCATTTCAACCCACGGTGCGCGTAAAGGTCTCGCGGATACGGCGTTGAAAACGGCGAACTCCGGATACCTTACCCGTCGCCTGGTTGATGTGACGCAGGATCTGGTCGTGACTGAAGATGATTGCCATACCACCAATGGTCTCGCGGTCAAGGCATTGGTTGAAGGCGGCGAAGTGGTTGAAGCACTGCGCGAACGCATTTTGGGCCGCGTTGCAGTGGCCGATGTGGTTAATACCGATAGCGGCAAGCTCATTATCAAGGCAGGTGACATGCTTGATGAGGACGCGGTGGATGCAATCGATGCGGCCGGTATTGATGAAGTGAAAGTGCGCACACCGCTCACTTGCGATACGCGTTTCGGCCTTTGCGCCAAATGCTATGGTCGCGATCTGGGTCGCGGCACGATGGTCAACGTCGGTGAAGCGGTTGGCGTAATCGCCGCGCAATCGATCGGCGAGCCGGGTACACAGTTGACGATGCGCACGTTCCATATCGGTGGTGCCGCGTCACGTACGGCGGTTGCGTCCAGTGTGGAAGCCAAATCTTCCGGCATTGCCCGCTTCACCACCGGTCTAAGGTTTGTCACCAACGCCCGCGATGAAATGATCGTCATTTCACGCAACGGTGAAATCATCATTACCGAAGACAATGGCCGCGAACGTGAACGCCACAAGGTTCCCTACGGTGCCACGTTGGCGATGAAAGAGGGCGGTCGCATCAAGGCCGGCCAGACGCTGGCGACCTGGGATCCGCATACCCGTCCGATCATCACCGAATACGCTGGTGAAGTGCGTTTTGAGAACGTCGAAGAAGGCGTCACGGTGGCCAAGCAGATTGACGAAACCACCGGCTTGTCGAGTCTGGTGGTAATCGATCCGAAGCGTCGTGGCACGGCGGCGTCCAAGGGCTTGCGTCCTGCAGTCAAACTGATCGACGCCAAAGGCAAGGAAATCAAGCTGGCCGGATCGGATTCACCGGTCAATATTACCTTCCAGATCAGTGCCATTATTACCGTGAAGAATGGTCAGCAAGTAGGCGTGGGCGAAGTGATGGCACGTATTCCACAGGAATCGTCCAAGACCCGCGACATTACCGGTGGACTGCCGCGGGTGGCGGAATTGTTCGAGGCGCGGTCGCCAAAAGATGCGGGCTTGCTCGCGGAAATTACCGGCACCGTGTCGTTCGGCAAGGACACCAAGGGCAAGCAGCGTCTGGTCATAACGGATTTTGATGGCGTGGCGCACGAGTATCTGATCCCGAAAGACAAACACGTCACCGCACACGATGGGCAGGTAGTCAACAAAGGTGAAACGATTGTTGATGGACCGTCGGATCCACACGATATTCTTCGCTTGCAGGGTATGGAAGCGCTGGCCCGCTATATCACGGACGAAGTTCAGGACGTGTACCGCTTGCAGGGCGTGAAGATCAACGACAAGCACATCGAAGTGATTGTTCGTCAGATGTTGCGCCGCGTATCAATTGTCGATAACGGTGACACCCGCTTTATCCCGGGTGAGCAAGTGGAACGTGCCGATGTGCTGGGTGAAAATGATCGGGTGCTGAGAGAAGGCAAGAAGCCCGCGAATTACCACTACATGCTGCTGGGTATTACCAAAGCATCGCTGTCGACGGATTCGTTTATTTCTGCAGCGTCCTTCCAGGAAACCACGCGCGTACTCACCGAAGCCGCCATCATGGGCAAACGAGACGATCTGCGTGGCCTGAAAGAAAACGTCATTGTCGGCCGCTTGATTCCGGCCGGG
Source organism: Betaproteobacteria bacterium (assembly GCA_031367575.1). Taxonomy (GTDB): domain Bacteria; phylum Pseudomonadota; class Gammaproteobacteria; order Burkholderiales; family Usitatibacteraceae; genus UKL13-2. Next base: position 3,623 of record JANLQC010000103.1, read on the forward strand.
ACTGGACTTGCCTACCACCGAGCCCGCAAGAAAACATCGCCGCGCCAGCAGCAAGCGAGCGGTATCAGCTTCGGATTTGATGAGGCGGAAACCGCGACCGAGACCGAGCAGGTCGCCTAACTGCGTGTACTTGTTTTGAAAGAATCCCCTCTGCCGGTTGACAGCGGGGGGATAGCTTTCTATAATTGAAGGCTGTCCACGATTTGTCCGCTTTTTTCACATTGCACGCAAGTCGTCGCGGCTGGTAATTAAGCTCCAAGTTGTAGAAGAAACCTGTAAATGAACCTGAAGTCGGGCAATCGAGCCTACTTCTAGCAGGAAAAAATTCAGCCATTGAGAACCGAACGGACCTAACCGGAAATTAGCGATGCCAACCATTAATCAACTTTTGCGCAAACCGCGCTTGAAAGTCAAAACCAAGAGCAAAGTGCCGGCAATGCAAAATTGCCCGCAAAAACGCGGCGTATGCACGCGCGTGTACACCACGACCCCGAAAAAGCCCAACTCGGCTTTGCGCAAGGTGTGCAAGGTTCGTCTCACCAATGGCTTTGAAGTAATTTCATACATCGGTGGCGAAGGCCACAATCTGCAAGAACACTCGGTTGTGCTGATCCGTGGCGGTCGCGTCAAGGATTTGCCGGGCGTTCGCTATCACACCGTGCGCGGCTCGCTTGATACGGCCGGCGTAAAAGACCGCAAACAGTCGCGTTCCAAGTACGGCGCGAAAATGCCCAAAGCGGGTGCTGCAAAGTAATTTGCTTTTTTGCGCGTCCTTGCAGGAATTCCCTGTAAGTGCGCGCCAACTAATTTGAATTGATAGGAAACAACCATGCCTCGTCGTCGCGAAGTCCCCAAACGCGAGATCCTGCCCGATCCGAAGTTCAAGAGCACGGAGATCGCCAAGTTTGTCAACGTGTTGATGAAAGCCGGCAAGAAATCTGTTGCCGAGCAAATCATCTATCGTGCGCTTGATCAGATTGCGAAGAAATCCGGCAAGGACGCCGTTGAAATCTTCAATGCCGCCATCAGTGCCGTGCGGCCGATGGTGGAAGTGAAATCGCGCCGCGTCGGTGGTGCCAACTATCAGGTGCCGGTCGAAGTGCGGCCGGTGCGCCGAACCGCACTTTCCATGCGCTGGATTCGTGAAGCCGCGCGCAAACGTGGTGAAAAATCAATGGGCGCGCGTCTCGCGGGTGAATTGATGGATGCGGCTGAAGGTCGCGGCTCCGCGATCAAGAAGCGCGAAGAAGTTCATCGCATGGCTGAGGCGAACAAAGCGTTCGCTCACTATCGCTTCTAGTTTTTTTGAATTTGCTCCGCGAGGCCCACGAGGTACGCGGGGTCTGACTGAAGGGTACTATCGTGGCTCGCAAGACCCCCATCGAACGCTATCGAAATATCGGTATTTCTGCGCACATTGACGCAGGTAAAACCACGACCACTGAACGTATTTTGTTCTACACCGGCGTCAATCACAAAATCGGTGAAGTCCATGATGGCGCGGCCACCATGGACTGGATGGAGCAGGAACAAGAGCGCGGCATCACCATTACCTCTGCCGCGACGACGTGCTTTTGGAAGGGTATGGGCGGCAATTATCCAGAGCATCGCATCAACATCATCGACACCCCGGGTCACGTCGACTTCACCATTGAAGTTGAGCGTTCCATGCGCGTGCTTGACGGTGCCTGCATGGTGTATTGCGCCGTGGGCGGCGTGCAGCCGCAGTCAGAAACCGTTTGGCGTCAGGCCAACAAGTACAAGGTTCCGCGCTAGGCTTTCGTCAACAAGATGGACCGCACCGGTGCCGACTTCTTGCGCGTTCGCGAAATGATGATCCTGCGCTTGAAGGCCAATCCTGTCGCCATCCAGATCCCTATCGGTGCTGAAGAACATTTCAAGGGCATCGTGGACTTGGTCAAGATGAAAGCCATCATCTGGGACGACGACAAGGGTGTTACCTTCACCTACAACGAGATCCCCGAAAACTTGGCAGCAGTGTGCGCCGAGTACCGCGAAAAATTGGTTGA
>JANLQC010000150.1:0-4827 GCA_031367575.1 Betaproteobacteria bacterium
CCAAACGCGTCGTTCAATTCCATCGCGGCCAATTGGTTCTTGTTGAAACCGATGCGAAATTTTTCGATGCCTTCGTCTTTTTGGCGCGGCAACGCATCCAGCCAGTCGATGCCCTCCGACGCGCCGGACGCAACCAGCGTAAATGCTTTATCGATATCGCCTTTGCCCGAGAGCAGCGCCGCCGGTGTGCTCGAAAACGCCTGCCCGAGTTTCTTGACTGTGACCTGGTTCAGATCCTGATCAAAAAACGAAACTTTGCTGCCATCGCCGACGATAATTTGCGCGGGTTTTTGGTACACCCAGCGGAATTTTCCGGGGCGCGTGAAAGTCAGCGTGCCACGGGTTGTTTGCGATTGTTTGCCCTTTGCATCGAACACGCTCTGGTCAAAATTCGCACGTCCGGACTGGACATTTGCCACGAAGGTTTGGAAGTCGGCGATGGCATTGGCATTGGCATTTGCCGCCGCTGCCGAAAACAACACCAGCGCACTGAGCACGGTGGCAATTTTTATCATGATTCAACCCGGCTCGGTGCCAATATTTCGCGATTGCCATTGGATTGCATCGACGACACCAATCCGGCTTTTTCCATATCCTCCAGCAAACGCGCCGCACGGTTATAGCCGATGCGCAAATGCCGTTGCACCAGGGAAATTGACGCGCGCTTGTTTTGCAACACCACCTGCACCGCCTGATCATAAAGCGGGTCGGACTCAGCGGCACCATTGCCACCGCCACCTTCCAGCGGCACATCCATCGATTCGTCCGGCGATTCGAGCATGCCTTCGATGTACTGCGGCTCGCCCTGTCGTTTCAAATGTTCGACCACGCGATGCACCTCCGCGTCGCCCACGTAGGCACCATGCACCCGCTGCGGCATGCCGCTGCCGGAAGGCAGATACAGCATGTCACCCTGCCCCAGCAGCGCCTCGGCCCCCTGTTGATCAAGGATTGTTCTTGAGTCGATTTTGGACGCCACCTGAAACGCGATCCGCGTCGGGACGTTGGCTTTGATGAGCCCGGTGATGACATCGACACTGGGGCGCTGGGTGGCCAGTACCAGATGAATCCCGGATGCGCGCGCCTTTTGCGCGAGCCGCGCGATGAGCTCTTCCACTTTCTTGCCGACCACCATCATCATGTCGGCGAGCTCGTCGATGACCACCACAATCAGCGGCAACGGCTCCAACGGTTCCGGCGTATCGGGCGTCAATGAAAACGGATGTGGCAACGGCGTGCCTTTTTCCTTGGCTTCGCGGATTTTGGTGTTGTAGCCGGCGAGGTTTCGCACCCCGACGGTGCTCATCAATTTATAACGCCGGTCCATTTCCGCCACACACCAATTGAGCGCGTAACCGGCCAGACGCATATCGGTGACCACCGGCGACAGCAAATGCGGAATGCCCTCGTAGACCGAAAGCTCGAGCATTTTCGGGTCGATCAAACTCAGCCGAACTTCGTTGGCGGTGGCTTTGTAGACCAGCGACAAAATCATCGCGTTGATCGCCACCGATTTTCCCGAACCGGTGGTGCCCGCCACCAGCACATGCGGCATCTTGGCGAGATCCGCGACCACCGCGCGACCGGCGATATCCTTGCCCATCGCAATGGCGAGCTTCGAATGCATCGCCCCATAAACTTCCGAGCCGAGGATTTCCGATAAACGCACGATTTCGCGCCTCGGGTTCGGGATCTCAAGCCCCATATGCGAGGTGCCGGGAATGGTCTCGACCACGCGAATGGACGTGACCGACAACGCGCGTGCCAGATCGCGCGACAGGTTGACGATCTGCGCGCCCTTGACACCGACGGCGGGTTCAATTTCATAGCGCGTGATGACCGGGCCGGGATGGGCGGCAACCACTTTTGCCTGTACATTGAAATCGAGCAATTTTCGTTCTATCAGGCGCGAGGTAAATTCCAGCGTATCGTTGCCGGGACGCTCGATCGATTCATCGGCGGGATCCAGCAAGGCAATCGGCGGCAGGGGCGAATCGGGCAAATCCGAAAATAGTTGTACCTGTTTTTCTTTGCGCACCCGGTCGGATTGCGGAATTTCCGTGATGGTCGGCTCGATTCGTATCGGCGGATGATCGTCAATGATCCGCTTCATTTCCTCGACCTTCTCTTCGCGCGCTTCGACGGCTTGCTCACCGACGCTGCGGTCGCGCCGCGCTTCCATTTTTCCTTTGGCGCCAAACCATAGCCACTCGACGCCGGTGCCGATTTTTTCAGCGAGCCGGATCCACGAAAGGCCGCTGAAAACCGATATCGCCCCCGCGCAAACCGCCAAAAGCAGCAACGTGCCGCCGGTGAAGCCCAGCCCCCGTTCGATGCCATCCGCGAACAAGCTGCCAATGACGCCACCCGGCCCATTGGGCAGCGGCACCGTGAGCGTATGCAATCGCAGCGCCTCCAGCGTGCTTGAGGCCAGCAGCAGAATCGCGAACCCGGTCAAGGCGATGGCCAGATTGCGATGGTCGAACATGCTCCACACTTCGACGCGGTGGAACAGGCGCATCACCGCATAGACCGCGAGCGCGACCCACCACCAGGCGGAAAGTCCGTTGATGCCAAACGCGAAGTGCGAAATTTGTGCGCCCGCCCAGCCCCCTTTGTTCAGGATGGGCCCGTCTTTGACGGTAAAAAAATAACCGGGGTCGCTTTGCTGATATGACGCAAAAATCAATACAAGGTAGATCGCCAGTGCCAAAAATACGATCCAGCCTGCCTCGCGCATGAGGCGCGACAAGCGCGTGGATTGCGGTGTCACCTCTGGCGGTGCGGAATCCGTCGGATCGAATATTTCTCTGTATTTGCGGGCACTCATTGGTGAGCGCCATTATAGCGGGTGGAATATGTCAGCCCGCTCCCACCAATTTCGCCAATTGCCGCCAACGCTAAAACGACGGCGGCAGTCTCTCGTCGTGAATCGTAATGGTCTTCGATTCCACTGAAATATAGCCGCGATCCGACAAATCTTTCAGGATGCGGTTGACCATTTCGCGTGAGGCACCGACCATGTTGGCGATATCCTGCTGGGAGAGTTTTTCGCCGACCACCAGTTTGCCATTTGTTGTTATCGCGAGTTCCAGCAACGTGTTGGCGACGCGGCCATACACATCCATCAACGCCAGCGTGGAAATTTTCCGGTCGGCGTCGCGCAGGCGTTTTGCCAATGCCCGCATCACCAGTGTGGCGATGCCCGGGGCCATTTCAACGGACTTTTCAAAGGCCGAATGCGAGAGCACTTTAAACGCGGAATTTTCGAGCGTGGATACCGAAGCCGAGCGCGGCTGTTTATCAATCAACGACATCTCGCCGAAAAAATCGCCGGGGCCGAGAATTTTCAGGATGATTTCGCGGCCATCTTCGTCGCCAATAAACACTTTCACCCGACCGGACACGATGGCATAGAGCGAATCGCCGACCTCGCCTTCGGTCAAAACGACATTGCCCTTGGTGACATGCTTGTCGATCGCGAGGTCATTGATGAGCGCGAGATCCTTATCGCTCAAATCCTTGAAAAGCGGAATAGACCGTAGCATGCGTTCCCCAATCGTGTCTCGAAAGTCCGCTCGGTAGACCGGCGGGATTGAAAGTGCAATGACGCCAAACAGCTCGGTGCTCGACAGGCCCGATCCCAATGTTTCATGTGCATTTTCGCACATTTGCAAATTTTGTTGAGCGGTACTTGACTCGATTTGCGGTGGATGCCACTTTCACTCAGCGCGAAGCCGGGATTGTATTATTCGTTGAGCGTCCTCATTTGCAATGAATCGATCATGGCGTGCATGGGGCGCTACGCTAAAATATCGGCAAATTCACCCGATCCAACCGCAATGCCAATGAATCACGTCTGAATTGAAAGAAAAAACGCCATGTCTGAAGTGTTGAATCAGCATCACCGCCTGATCATTCTGGGCTCCGGCCCGGCCGGTTATTCAGCCGCCGTGTACGCCGCGCGTGCGAATCTCAATCCGGTGCTAATCACTGGCATCGCACAGGGTGGCCAGCTTATGACCACCACCGACGTTGAAAATTGGCCAGCCGACGCCGATGGCGTGCAGGGCCCGGAACTGATGGAGCGCTTTCTGAAACACGCGGAACGCTTCAACACCAAGATTATCTTCGACCACATTCACACGGTTGCGTTGAAGGCCCATCCCTTCAACCTCACCGGCGACAACGGCACCTATACCTGTGATGCACTCATCATCGCCACCGGCGCGTCGGCCCAATATCTGGGGTTGCCTTCGGAAGAGGCATTCATGGGAAAAGGTGTATCCGGGTGCGCAACCTGTGACGGATTTTTCTACAAGAATCAGGATGTTTGTGTGGTGGGTGGCGGTAATACGGCGGTTGAAGAGGCGCTCTACCTTTCAAACATCGCCAAACACGTGACGGTCATTCATCGCCGCGACAAATTCCGCTCGGAAAAAATTCTTGCAGACCGGTTGATGGCAAAGGCCAAGGAAGGCAAGGTCACCATCCTGTGGAATCACACGCTCGATGAAGTACTCGGCGACAGAACCGGCGTCACCGGTGTGCGGGTCAAAGCGACCGCTGACGGGGCCACCCGCGATCTTGCGTTGAACGGCTGCTTTGTCGCCATCGGTCACAAACCCAACACCGATATTTTCGCCGGACAACTCGAGATGGTGAACGGCTACATCGTCACCCAATCCGGCAATCAGGGAAATGCCACGGCGACTTCCATACCCGGCGTATTCGCCGCAGGTGATGTTCAGGATCATGTATATCGGCAGGCCGTGACTAGTGCAGGTACAGGTTGTATGGCGGCGCTGGATGCGGATAAGTATCTTG
>JANLQC010000176.1:0-9380 GCA_031367575.1 Betaproteobacteria bacterium
AGACAACCCCCGCAAACCGACGCCATTGACGACGAGCCATTTGATTCGGTGATCTCTGAGACCACGCGCATCGAGTAGCCAAATTCTGCCTCGGAGGGCAGCACCGCGACCAGCGAGCGTTTGGCAAGACGGCCATGACCAATTTCACGGCGTTTCGGCGAGCCAACACGACCGGTTTCGCCGGTGGAATAAGGGGGAAAATTGTAATGGAACATGTAGCGATCGGTAAATTCACCCTGCAATGAATCGATGCGCTGCGATTCCTTCATTGTGCCCAGCGTGGCAACAACGATTGCCTGCGTTTCGCCGCGGGTAAACAATACCGAACCATGGGTGCGGGGCAACACGGAAGGACGAATTGAAATCGGGCGCACGGTGCGCGTATCACGGCCATCAATGCGCGGTTCGCCATTTAAAATCTGGCCGCGAACGGTCTTGGCTTCGATGTTAAACAGTAGCGAGATAACCGCATTCTTGTCCGGTGCGCCTTCTGCGTCGGTGCAGAGTGCCGCAACGACGCGATTCTTGATTTCGTCCAGTTTTTGCGAGCGCGTCGATTTTGATTTGATGCGAAACGCTTCATTGATGTCGTTTGCCGCCATCGTACCAATCTGGTCAATCAGCGACTGCGGTGGCACCGGTGCAGTCCAATTCCATGGATCCTTGCCCGCTTCATCGGCCAATTCAAGAATTGCGTTGATCGCGACCTGTTGGGCATCATGCCCGAACACGACGGCACCGAGCATGACATCTTCCGGCAATTCGTAGGCTTCAGATTCGACCATCAATACGGCGGTCTCGGTGCCCGCCACAACCAAATCGAGTTCGGATGTTTCAAGTTCGGTTTTTGTCGGGTTGAGAACGTACTTTCCGTCGATGTACCCGACCCGCGCCGCGCCGATTGGGCCTTCAAACGGAAGCCCCGACAACGTGACCGCTGCGGACGCGCCGATCATTGCCGGAATGTCCGAATCAACTTCCGGGTTCGATGACAATACGGTGGCGATAATCTGTACCTCGTTGTAGAAACCATCCGGGAACAACGGGCGCAGCGGGCGATCTATCAACCGGCAGGTCAGGATTTCTTTCTCGGAAGGACGCCCTTCACGCTTGAAGAATCCGCCCGGGATTTTGCCGGCCGCAAAGGTCTTTTCTTGATAGTCCACGGTCAACGGGAAAAAATCCTGTCCCTGCTTGACTTCGGTGCGCGCGACGCAGGTCACGAGCACCACGGTGTCATCCATCGATACCAGTACGGCACCGTCCGCCTGACGGGCGATCTCGCCGGTTTCCAGCGTCACGGTATGACGCCCAAATTGAAATGTTTTCTTGATTGCTTTCATGGGAACTTCCCTCTATGGTCTCGGTAATTTCGCGTTCAATACTGCCGCCTGCACGGCCAGATCACTTTCGCGCTGCGGCAGGAAAAATGAAAAAGCCCCGCTGAACGAAGATTCAGTGGGGCTTCTTGAATAAATCAGTGACTTACTTACGCAGACCGAGTTTGTCGATCAACGTGCGATACGTTTCAAGCTTGGTTCGTTTCAAGTAATCCAGCAAGGTGCGGCGCTTGCTTACCATGCGCAGCAAGCCACGGCGACCATGATGGTCTTTCACGTGAATCTTGAAGTGCGCGGTGAGTTCATTGATGCGATTGGTGAGCAACGCGACTTGTACTTCCGGGGATCCGGTATCGCCCTTTGCGCGCTGATATTGCTGCATGACGGCTTGTGAACTTGATACCGCCGGTGCTGCCGCTGATGTTGCCATTTTTGACTCCTGTCAATTCACGCATCGTCTCGCCGATACTTGCGGCCCAGCCTCGAAATGAGACGTGAGCGAAGACCGCTATTATAGCGATTCCTTGCACAAATATGCAAGAAAATCAGGGGGTTTGCGTTATTTCTACGGCCGAAAAATTGTCGGGCGCCATTAAGCGCAGCGCAGTCAAAATCGCACGGTTGCCATCCGTTTGCGACGTGGTTGCCACACCTAAAAAGTCCCCCACCTCTGTGTATGCGCGGCATTCCAATCGATCGCCAATCGTACTCGTCACGCGCGGTTTTTGACCACACCGCAATGCCTTGGCTTGAGTGGCATCCAAAACCAGTAAAGGCAACGCTTGTGCGAGCGAATCCGGCGCAAGCAAGGTTGAATCTCGCTGGTCAAGCGTCATGGCATCCAATTGTTCAAGCGTCATTGCCGATTCAACGCCATATCCGCCGGTCATTGTTCGCCGCAACGCGGTCAGATAGGCACCACAACCTAGTGCGTCACCAATATTTTCCGCCAGCACGCGAATGTATGTACCTTTACTGACCCGCGTGTCGATTACCAACTCATTACCCGACAGCGATACAACATCGAGCGCGTAAACATGCACGGGGCGCGGCACTCGTTCGACTTCCAATCCCTGCCGCGCGAGTTTGTACAGTGGCACGCCATCTCGCTTGAGCGCCGAATGCATTGGCGGAATTTGCGTTTGCGCACCGATGAATTGGGTCAGAACTTGACTGACCACATCAGGATCGACTCCCACAAAGGGCCGCTGGACGATTTCGCCTTCGGTATCCCCGGTACTCGAGGTGAATCCAAGCTTTAGCGTTGCACGATATCCCTTTTGGGCATCCAGCATGAAACGCGCAAATTTAGCCGCTTCGCCAAAACATATTGGCAATAGGCCGGTCGCGAACGGATCCAGTGTGCCAGTGTGTCCGGCTTTTTCGGCGTTGAACAGGCGCTTTGACCAGCCGACTGCCGTGTTTGATGACAGACCCGCGTGCTTGTCGAGCAACAATACGCCGCTAATACTGCGCCTTGGCTGCTTCAATTTGCTGCTTCAATTGGCTGTTTCAATTTGCTGCTTCAATTGGCTGCTTCAATCTTCCGGGTGTCCGGCATCTTCCGCGACGGCGTCATTGATGAGTTTTGACAGGCGCACACCGCGCTCAATTGACGTATCGACTTCAAAATGCAGTTGCGGCACCGTGCGAATGGTTAAGCGTTTCGCCAGTTGCGAGCGCAGGAAACCGGTCGCGCTTTGCAACCCGTTCTGGCAGGACTCCACTTGCGCCGCCGTACCGAGCGAAGTGAAAAACACCTTCGCGTGCGCGTTGTCGCGGGCGACTTCGACATCCGTCAATGTCACCATCGAGACACGCGGATCGCGCATTTCCAGACGAATCAATTCGGACAATTCTCGCTGGATGGCGTCAGCGATTTTGCGGTTGCGCGCTTCCTGTGACATCGACTTGGCCCGCTACGCGAGACTCCGCGCCACCTCAACGGTTTCAAACGACTCGACCTGATCACCGACCTTGACATCATCGAAGCCCTTCAACGAAAGACCGCATTCAAATCCGGCCTTCACATCTTTCACGTCGTCCTTGAACCGTTTTAGCGATTCCAGTTCACCGCTGTGGATAACCACACCATCGCGCAACAAGCGAACACTGGAGCCGCGCTTGATGACACCGTCGAGCACGTAACACCCGGCGACTGCGCCCACGTTGGAAATCTTGAACACATTGCGCACTTCGACCAAACCAAGAATGCTTTCCTTGATTTCAGGCGAGAGCATCCCACTCAGCGCCAACTTTACGTCATCGACCGCTTCGTAAATGATGTTGTAGTAACGCACCTGCACGCCGGAGGTCTCGATAAGCTTGCGTGCAGCCGCATCGGCGCGTGCATTGAAACCAATGATGATCGCTTTCGATGCCAGTGCCAGATTGACATCTGACTCCGTGATCGCGCCCACGGCGGCATGCACCACGTTTACCCTGACTTCATCGGTTGACATCTTGGACAATGCGTGCGAGAGACCTTCATACGAACCTTGCACATCCGCCTTGATGATGATGGCCAATGACTTGGTCGCCCTCTGCCCCATCTGCTCAAACGCGTTTTCAAGCGTGCCAACGTTTTGCTTCGCCAGTTTCACATCGCGGAACTTGCCTTGGCGGAACAACGCAATTTCGCGCGCTTTGCGCTCATCATTCAAGACCATCATGTCTTCACCCGCGCCGGGCACGTCGGTGAGGCCCTGCACTTCCACCGGGATCGATGGCCCGGCTTCGAGGATCGATTTGCCATTTTCATCCAGCATCGCGCGGACACGGCCGAATCGCGCGCCGGCCAGCAGCATGTCGCCTTTTTTCAGTGTGCCCGATTGAACAAGAATGGTCGCAACCGGGCCGCGACCCTTATCGAGTCGCGCCTCGATAACAACACCCTTGGCGGGCGCGTTTTTGACGGCCTTTAGCTCGAGCACCTCGGCCTGCAAGAGAATCGCTTCCAGCAAACTATCAATGCCTTGCCCGGTTTTCGCGGATACCTGAACGAACATCACGTCGCCGCCGAATTCCTCCGGCAACACGTTCTCCGCGACCAGTTCCTGCTTGACGCGATCCGGGTTGGCATCGGCCTTATCAATTTTATTGACCGCGACTATGATGGGAACATTTGCCGCCTTGGCGTGCGCAATGGCTTCTTTGGTTTGTGGCATGACGCCGTCATCGGCCGCGACCACCAGAATCACCAAATCGGTGATTTGTGAGCCACGCGCGCGCATGGCAGTAAACGCTTCATGGCCGGGTGTATCGAGGAAGGTGATGACACCCTTCGGCGTCGTCACGTGATAGGCGCCAATGTGCTGCGTGATGCCGCCCGCTTCACCCGACGCGACGCGCGTGCGGCGGATGGTATCGAGCAGAGATGTCTTGCCGTGGTCAACGTGGCCCATGATGGTGACGACCGGCGGCCGAACTTCCATATCGGCTTCCGTATGGGTAACTGCTTCACTTAGATAGGCTTCCGGGTCATCGGCTTTTGCCGCTTTGGCGACGTGGCCGAGTTCGCCGACCAGAATCATCGCTGTTTCCTGATCGAGCACCTGGTTGATTGTTACCATCGAGCCCATCTTCATCATGATTTTGATGACTTCGGCCGCCTTGATCGCCATTTTCTGTGCAAGTTCGCTAACCGTTATCGTTTCCGGAATCAATACTTCGCGAACAACCGGCTCGGTCGGTGCCTGAAAATTGGTCGCGTTCTCGTCGTCTTCGTGACGCTCTTTGCCGCGACGGCCACGCCACCCGTCGCGCCCGCCACTCGCATCGCCGCGCGTCTTGATGGTGCGGCGCTTCGCCATGTCGTCTTTCCACGACGTGGTGGGCTTGACGGCTTTTTTGACTGCTTTCTTTTCGGTCTTTGCTTCCTTTTCGCCCGGTTTCAAGACCGGTTTATGCAAGGTGCCTTCACTCGCAACCGGATCTTTTTTGAGCTCAACACGTTCACCGATTCGCGGGCGATTGTCGGAAACCGCCTCAGCTGGCGCGATTGGCGACGCGTCTGCGCCTTCCATCTTCGCGGTCGCCGCATCGGTCGCTTCTTCCGCTTTGGTTTTGCGGCGCGTTGTTTTCTTTATCGTCGGCGAAATTTCGGCGACCGGCGCGGCATCGACCACTTCCGCTTCCCCGGCAGCTTTCTTGGCACCGCGTTTTGGCGGTGCTTTGGCCTTTTCTTCCGCTTGTTTTGCGACGAGCGCGGACTGGCGCTCTTCTTCGGCGCGGCGTTTGGCCAATTCTCCATCGTTCAAGATGGGCTGCGGCGCTTCAACCGGCATTTCCTGCTCGACAACTTCGGCTGCTTTGTCCACTTTTACAAAAGTGCGCTTCTTGCGGACTTCCACTTGAATGGTGCGGGCCTTGCCCGTTGCATCGGACTTTTTGATCTCGCTGGTTTGCTTTCGCACCAGCGTGATTTTTTTCTTTTCACCGGTATGGCCATGCGCCTCCTGCAAATAGCTCAGCAGGCGTGTTTTGTCTTCCTCGGTCAACTTGTCGTCCGAGGTTTTCTTGCTAACGCCCGCCGCCTTCAACTGATCGATCAACAGATCTTCCGTGAGCTTCAGTTCCTTGGCAAATTGCGTAACGGTGGTTTGGGCCATTCGATTCCAGTAAGTGATTCAACAACGGCAAATTGCAACATACTTCCAGCGAGGCGCTACCCGGCTACGCGGCATCCTGCGCGGGTGGCTCTTGCGCCTTTTCGGCAAACCAGGGTGCGCGCGCCGTCATGATCAATTGCTTGGCGCGCTCGGCTTCCATGCCGGTCAACTCAGTCAATTCGTCGATCGCCAAATCGGCCAATTCTTCCATGGTGCGCACCCCCTTGGTCGCAAGCATGTGTGCGGTTTCCTCATCCATACCGTCCATGCCCAAAAGGTCGTCTGCCGCGGTTTCCATCGTCTCCTCGGATTTAATCGCATCTGTCACAAGGGCATCGCGTGCGCGCCGACGGAGTTCGTTAACGGTGTCTTCGTCGAAGGAGTCAATCTCAAGCATCTCATTCATTGGCACATAGGCCACTTCTTCGAGATTGCTGAATCCCTCGTCGATCAGAATCTGTGCGACCTCTTCGTCTACGTCCAGCTTCTCAATGAACAACTGCTTGATCGAGCCATGCTCGGTATCGCGCTTCTCGTTGGCTGCCGCTTCTGTCATGATATTCAATTGCCAGCCGGTCAGTTCGGAGGCGAGCCGCACGTTTTGCCCCAAGCGGCCGATGGCCTGTGCCAACTGTTCTTCATCGACAACCACGTCCATACTGTGACGCTCTTCATCAACGATGATTGACGAGACTTCTGCTGGTGCCAGCGCGTTAATGACGAACTGCGCCGGATCGGCAGACCACAAAATAATATCGACGCGCTCACCGGCAAGCTCGCCTGTCACGCCCTGCACCCGGGAGCCGCGCATACCGACACAGGTACCAATCGGATCGATACGCGGATCATTGGATTTGACGGCAATCTTGGCGCGCAGTCCCGGGTCGCGCGCGGCGGCTTTGATTTCCAGCAGGCCTTCCTCAATTTCCGGCACTTCAAGCTCGAACAACACCTTGATGAATTCCGGCGAGATCCGCGACAACACCAACTGCGGGCCACGCAGGTTGCGATCAACTTTCAGCAGGTATGCGCGAACGCGGTCGCCCACCCGCAAGTTTTCCTTTGGAATCGTTTGATCGCGCGGCAGCAATGCCTCGATGCGTCCAGATTCGACAATGACATTGCCGCGCTCAATGCGCTTGATGGTGCCGGTGACGAGCTGTTCGTCGCGCGCCAGAAAATCGCTCAGGATCTGTTCGCGTTCGGCGTCGCGAATCTTTTGAAGAATGACCTGCTTGGCGGTCTGCGCACCGATCCGGCCAAAGTCAACCGCCTCCAGTGGCTCTTCAATAATATCGCCGAGTTGCAAGTCTTCGCCGCGCTCGGGCGCATCGGTAATGGCAATCTGGCGCGCCGGTTCCTCGTGCTCTTCATCCGGCACGACCACCCATTGACGATAGCCCTGATATTCGCCGGTCTGACGATCAATCTCAACACGAACATCAGCCTCCTCCTGGAGGAATTTATCGGTAAATTTTTTCTTGGTGGCGGATGCGAGCGCCAATTCCAGCGCGATGAAAATGGTCTCACGCGGGACATTTTTTTCGCGCGCCAAGGCATCGACTAACAACAAGATTTCACGACTCATTTGTTTGTAACTCCTGGGTCAATTCTGTTCGACCAAATCCTCGAAAAGAACGACCTCCAATAAATTTCTCAAAATTCCGGAATCAATCGAGCCCGGTCAATATTTTCAAGCAGAACAGTGATGACTTTGGCCTTTGGAGATTCCGCGTTCCCGTTGCCTTTGCCGCCCGCTGCCGGTTTACCAATACGTTTCGGTGATCCCGCGCGAGCCGCGACCGCTGGCACCATCGCATCAATCAACGTAAACGCGATTCCATTCGCGTCAACCGACTCGATAACGCCGTCGAACCGCTTTCGATTGTCGATGGCAACGTGGAGCTTGACCTTGACACTCCGCCCAAGAAATTGCTGAAAATCCTTGAGCCGCCTAAGCGACCTGTCCAATCCCGGTGACGAGACTTCCAACCGCTCAAAATCGATGCCTTCAACCGCAAACACGCGACTCAGCTGATTACTAACCGCTGCGCAATCCTCAACTGATATTCCGCCCTCTTTGTCGATGAAAACGCGTAACAGCCCGCGCGCGTTGCGCTCGAAATCAACAAACTCGTAGCCTAAACCGCCAACCGTTGACTCGACGATCGCCTGTGCATCCCCGGACATCGCCAATCTCCAAAATAAACCCGCTGCTACAACGCCAAAAGCCCCCGCAAACGGCCAACACAAATAAAAAATGGGCACGAGGCCCACGCAATTCACTGCTTTACAGCCGCAAATTTTAACATGATCTGCGGAAAGAAACTACTGAAAACGTTGGCGCTGGCATTTCGGAACATCACGGGTTGAGTTACGGCCAAGTAAGGCAAGGACACACGTCACTCAAGTATTTTTCGCTCGGCAGCAAACACACACCAACATGGTCACATTTTGTTGCAAAAATGCCACATTGGGCAATTTATGTAACGATCGTGTCGATATTCGGCTAAACTTTTCCCGGTTTGTAGCGATGCTTACGTCCCAAACAAATAAATAGTGCGGACGACGCTGCATTTTAGTCTGGTGAGCGTTTTCTGACACAAAAATTCAATCAATAGGGAGTAATACTCATGATGAAGGTCAAAGCCCTCAATGTGTTCCGCCACACGGCGATTTCAGTGGCCGTTGGAATGTGTCTTTCAAGCGTGGTGCATGCTCAAAGTGCGGAGGGAACCATTACTGGGAAAGCCAAGGCCGGAGCGACCGTCACATTGACCACCCCTGAAGGTGCGTCGCGCCAGATCAAGGCCGAATCCAATGGTTCGTTCACCATTTCCAAACTCCCGCCGGGACGGTACAAGCTGGTCACAGACGGCTCGAGCCGTGAGGTGACCGTAACTTCAGGTGCCGAGGCCTCCGTGGCGTTCGATGTCGCCGAGATCGAAAAGATCACGGTCACGGGTTCGCGTCTCCAGCGCGACACCTTCAATTCGACTTCTCCCGTCCTCGTGATCACGCGCGACGAGACCATGATGTCGGGCTTCAACTCGACGACGGCTGCCCTGCAAGGTACAGGGGTGACCGCTGGCGGTTCCCAGATCAATAACGCCTTCGGCGGCTTCGTGACTGACGGTGGCCCGGGTGCGAACACGATCTCGTCGCGGGCGCTTTCGCGACCCAGAACGTGGCGATACAGGCGCACATTGGCGTTGCGCCGGTTGCCCGCGTTGCCCTCCGGAATGCGGGCGTAATAGAAGCTGCGGCTGTCGGGATGCCAGGCGAGCTCGGCGCTGTAGCGCGTGCGGTCGATCTCGAACGGAAGGTCGTGGCGCGTATCGACGTTGAGCACGCGCAGCGCGGCATTCTCGCTGCCGCCGAGCGCTACACCGTAGGCGACATGGCGGCCATCCGGCGACGGCCTGAACCA
>JANLQC010000209.1:0-7724 GCA_031367575.1 Betaproteobacteria bacterium
CGCAACGATGACGGTGGCGCGCTTTTTGTCCACGCAGCGCGAGGCGGTCCGCCAAATCTCCTCAATGCGATGTTCCTGGTTGGCTTCCTTGCCCAGCGCACTCTTCGACATGCTGAGATACGAAAGCAGAATCGGCAGCAACATTTTGTTGGTGATGTTCATCCAAGCCACACCAAGCGACGCGGTAATGCCAAGCTCGCGCACGATATCAATCGGGATCAGCATGATCACCGCAAAACCGAGCACATTGGTGACCAGCGCCAGCGTGCCGGGAATGAAAATGGTCGCGAACGAATGCTTGGCCGCCGTCAGGCTATCGGAGCCGCCGATCACTTCGCGCTCCCAGGATTTGGTCATTTGCACGGCGTGCGAAACACCGATGGAAAATATCAGGAACGGCACCAGGATTGATAGCGGATCGATACCAAAGCCAATGATGGGCAATGTGCCGAGCAGCCACAGCACCGGCATCATTGCCACCACCAGCGCCACCATGGTCAATTTCAAATCTTTCACAAACCAGAACATCAGCACGGCGGTAATGACAAACGCGATCAGGAAAAACATGATCACGCCGCGCGCGCCGCTGGAAATGTCACCCACCGCTTTGGCGAAACCGATGATGTGAACGGTGTGGTCCGGGCCTTCGTACTTGGCACGCAATTCGTCAAGCTTGTTTGAGAGCTCAAAGTAGTTGAGTTTCTCGACCTTGCCGCCATCCTTGGGGATCGACTCGAACAACCCGGCAATTACCAGCCCGCCGGAAAAATCGGTGGCAACGGTGCGACCGATTTCGTTCGATTTTTGTACGTTGGCGCGCACGATCACCATGTCTTCCGGCGTGCCCTGAAAGGTGGCGGGAATCACGTTGCCGCCGGCGAAACCTTCCTCAACGACTTCAATGAAACGCGTGTTCGGCGTGAACAGCGAGCGTACGCTGGGTTTGTCGACGCCTTCGAGCACCAGGATGTCGTTGGTCAGGGCCTTCAATTTGGCCATGAATTCCTTGTTGTAGATATCGCCCTGTTTTTGCACCAGCGCAATCGCGACCCGGTTGGCACCACCAAATACGGTTTCGTATTCCTTGTACACCTTCATGTACGGATGCTTCAACGGCACCATTTTGTTGAAGCCCGCATCGACCTTGAGTTGACTCGCGGAAATCGCAAAGCCGACCGTGAGAATGGCAAAAATGATCAGCCACATTTTGCGATTGTTGAAAATAATCGCGGAGAATTTTTCGATCAGATTGTGTAAGGTCATGGTGCGCTCATTTGATGAGGCTGCGGATGGGGTCGGAAAATGGGTCGCGGGTTTGTCACGCCTTCGGCTTGGTGCCAACAGGAGCCTGCGCGGGTGCGGTACCGGCAGTGGTCAGGGATACATCGCGCACGCCCGCTTCACCGATCAGCAGCAAGGCGTTGGGTGCGCCGGGAAGCGGTGCCGAAAGTGCTTTGGTTGATCCGGTCGGCAGAATCGTAAATGTGTTGCCATTGTCACGCGACAGCAATACCGTCCCGGACAGCCCGGCCAATGCGAGGGTGCCATCGGTGAGGCGGGTCGAACCCATGATTGAGGCAACCGATTTGTTGTCGATCTGTTTCCAGTTGTTCAGCGTTGTATCGGTGCTGCGAAATATCCGGCCGCGCAGGCCATAGATAAGTACGGCACCGTCCTGCGCCTGAATTGCGCCAAAGAATGAACCCTTGTAGGGTGATGTGATCTTCGTCCAGGTGTTGCCGCCATTGTCGGATTTGGCCAATAATCCTGCTTCGCCGGCGACAAACAATTTGTTCTCGCCGAGTTTGACGATGGCATTGATATGCTTGTCATCGTCACCGCCTTTGCCGGCTTTGTCGTCGAAATCCGCCTCGCCCGCTTTGGCGCTGCCAACACTTTCGTACTTGCCTTTTTTGGGTGCCGCCGCCGGTGGCGCTTTTGCGGTGGTGCCTTCAAACAGTTTGCGCGGCGACCACGATTTGCCGCCGTCGATGGTGGCGTGGAAGGCGCCATAGGCACCCACCGCGAAACCGCTGTTGGCATCGGTAAAGACCACGTCCATCAGCGGTTTCTGCTCATCGGCGGCCGAGAACGATTTGCTCCACGTTTCGCCGCGATCCGTTGAGGTAAGAATCATGCTGTCATGGCCGACCGCCCAGCCAGTTTTGGCATCGAGAAAATAGACCGCCGTCAGCAACGGCGTATTGGGCGGTGTCTTGGCGCGTTGCCACGATTGACCATTGGTGTCTGAGTAAACAATGTAGCCGCGATCTCCGACCGCGACAACCCGGTCACCGACGCGCGTGGCGTCGGTCAATAGCAGGCGCGACATCGATTGTTTGGATAGCGGCCCGGAGGCGGGCATGACGGCGGGGTTGATTTGGGCGTGGGCTTTGGAGGGAACGCCAACCGCCATCAGCAAACCCGCCACAAGGGTGAACAACGCATGGATTTTAGTCATATGAACCAAGCCTCGACAAACGATGGGTGACGTTGGTGATGCAAGACATACTGTCGGGATTTTCAGCGCGGTCACGCAGCGTTCAAAATTTCAACCGGTGAATTTCCCTTTTTACAAAAGCAACCGCCAGAAACAATTCGGGGACAAATTGATTGTCCCCGAATAGTTGTCACAGTGACAGTGCTTGAAAGTGCTATTGCTTCAACCGCTAATCAGCGCGTACCCAGATTGCGCAGATTTTGCGGTGTGTAATCGGCGGAGGTGCGTTTGATCGGGTCAAAGATGACCTTTTCTTCCGAGCGCAGGCCCATCGCGATATAGCGGCGCGATTGCAGGTCATGATGCACTTCGACCGTGCCGAACCACATCGGGACATCGTACCAGGTCTCGCTATGTTGCTCGGCGAAGCGCCACAGTTGTCCGCGACCGTCGTATTTGTCAATCAGCACCACGTTCCAGCTATCCTCGTCCAGATAAAAGGTGCGGCGCGAATAGATGTGCGAGGTGCCCGATTTCAGGGTCGCATCGACCACCCATACGCGGTGCAGTTCATAGCGCGCCAGATCCTGATTTATGTGTCCCGGACGAAGCTGATCGGTGTACTTGAGTTTCGGATCCGACAGGCGATACGAATTGTATGGAATGTACATTTCCTTTTTGCCGACCAGCTTCCACTCATAACGATCCGTGGCACCGTTGTACATGCCGAAGTCATCGTTGGTGCGCAGGCCATCCGCCGCCGTGCCGGGGTTATCGTAGGCCACATTCGGTGCCAGACGCACCCGACGCTGGCCGGGGTTGTAGGTCCACGCCGAACGCGGTTCCTTCGATTGGTCAACCGTTTCGTGTACCAGCAAAATCTGCCCCGCCAAACGCGCCGGTGCGGTCGTGACTTGCAGGTAATTCAGGATTTTGTTTTGTTCGCGCTGTGCAGGTGTTTTCAGCAGATTGCCATAAGAGAGATCGTATTCGTATTCAAATTTCACCAGCGCGAAATCACCCGACGCCGTCACCGCCGCTTGCGCCCAATGTTGCGCGAAGGTGTTGCCCTTGTAGTGCAGTTGCTGATTCCAGATGGCTTCGTTGCCGTTTTTTGGAATCGGGAACGGGGTACCGCCATCGCACCCCGTCACGCCATTGCCGCCCGCCGATAATTTAGCCTTGGCCGCACAATCGCGGGTTTCCTTGTAGTGCGCTTCGGGATAAGAAGCCGTGCGGCGCGTCTGGAACACCGGCAATTTGTACGTGGGGTATTGTTTCAACATCGCCAATTGACCCGGCGATAAATTGTCCTTGTATTTGTCCGCCGTTGCCGCCGTGATGGTGAAGAGCGGTTTGTCAGAGGCGAAAGGATCCGGATAGGTGCCGCCGGGTTTGAAACCCAATCCTGCGGGCACCTTGGTGATGCCGCCGTCCCACGCGGGAATGGTGCCCGCCGCATTGGCGGCTTTTTCGGCCCCCATCGGCGTGAGCGTGGTGCCGAGCTTCGCTACATCGGCGGCTGAAAGTTCGGCATGTGCCACCGCCGAAATGGTCAATGCACCCAACGTTGCCGACGCCAACATCGTCAATCGCTTTACGTTCATGTTTCCTCCAGAAAGTTATTGTCAATCATTACGGCAAATCTGCTTTCCCTGAACCGGCACTCATCTATCGCGAGAATTGCGGCAGGAAAATAACGCTTAACCACAATCATCCGCCGACATGCTGGTCGGCGGCGGTGGTGAAATCAGAACGAGTACGACACGACGACTGAATAGAAATCGCGATCACGGATCGGGTTGGCGTTGGAGCAGTAGCTTCGCGCTTGCCCTGCCAGCAACACCTGCGCGGAGGCCACCGAATCAGTTCCGCAATAGATGCGTCCGCCGAAGAACGAGTTGTAAGACATATCCAGCGTCAGCTTTTTCCGCCAATCGAAATTGGTACCAATGGAATACGATTTGGCCGCTTGATTGAAGGTCTGCGAAACACCCTTCACGTCGTGATTGAACGCAACGCGCGGTGCCACGTTTGCGCCAAAAATGAGGTTTGAATATTCCAGACGACCCACGAAACGGTAGCCCCACGAGAAATCCGTTACGAATCCATCGGTTTGTTTGGCAAATGCGCCGACCGATGGCAGTGTTGACGCAAGGTCGGTTGCCGGCAGACCCGTCGCGGGGCCGGCGAATTTTTGACCGGTCGGAAGCCCGTGATACTTGGTGAAGCCCACTTCCGTGACGCCGACACCTTGATCCGCACCGAACAGGTTTGGAATACCCTTGGTGGCGGTCATCTGGAACTGGCTCACTTTGACGCGCGCCCAACCCTGAATGGTGGTGCCATTTGATACCAGTGCGGCGCTTGTGGCACCGAGCGGGGCACCAACGATCTGGGTAAAGCCGGTCAGGAGATTGGGCGCGCCCAGCGCGGCCAAGATCACCTCGGCCGAGGCATACTGTAGCGGTTGATTGGGGCGATATGAATATTCGCCTTGCAACGCCACACCCCACGGACCCTGCGTGTTAAACGACACGCCATACATGCGGATGTCTTCCGGAAACTCGGCGTAATAGATCGCCTTGTTATCGGTGCGCGCCTGATCGCAAATTCCTGAGCCGAGTGCCGCCACTAGTCCGGCAGAACAAACAGTAGCCGTTAACGGCCCACCCGTAATGACAGAAGTGGCAGTGCCCTTGACACCAGAAAGAAATGGCACGCGGCTGTGATAATTCATGAAATACAGGCCGAATTCGGTATTGTTCAGCTGGTTCGCGAGATAACGGAATGCCACCCCGTATTGGCCATAGTCGGATGCGGGACGATCAGCAGCGCGCGGCACCCAGACCGCAGCGGCCGGATCAGCCGGACCGTAGAGACCGATCAACGCGTTATTCAATCCGGCAATCGTCGGATTCGCTAATGCCGCAGCAGGCAAAAGGATCGGATTCGTTGCGACCTTGCCGGTAACATCTTTACGCCGCCCAAACGTAACAATCAGTTTGTCCGAATCATCCGACGCCACATCACTATTGCTGAAATACGATCCGCGCGGATCAAGCTTGAATTTGTCGTGGTTGAATTGGGCGAAGGCTTCAATGCTGGCGGCCTTGGAAAGCTCAAACGAGCCCGAAATGCTTACCGTCGGAATGAAGGCTTCCTTAAGCTCGGAGCCGGGAACACGCAGCTTCGAGACATCGACCGCGTTGGCAACGTTGATGCCGTTGGGGATGAAGGTGGATTCACCCCATGAAATTACTTGATTGCCCGCGCGAAGCCGAAGATTCTTGTCAAACGGGTTGAAGCTCTTGGTGACAAAGGCGTCGAGAATGCGCGCGTCACGACCGAGGCGGTCGCGCCCGATGGGGCCGAGTGCCGAATTTGACCGATTCCTGAAATCGACAAAATACAGGCCGCGAATAAACAAGCCCCACGTATCCTGTTTCAATTCCAGGTCGTGTGAAACTTTGAGCAGTTCGGAAAACGTCCTGCCTTTGGCGTAAGCGCGGTCACCGTCGTCTTCGTTGACCGAACGTGAGGTGCCGCCATTGGCGATACCAATCAGGCTGGGATCAATTCTTTCCGCGCGCACCGACACGCCCGCCGAAATGGTGGTGTCAAAACTGCCCGTGATACCGCTGTCAAATTTGAATTGTTCCGCGCCCGCCGTACCGGCAAAGACGAGGGCCAGACCGACGGCCAGCGCGATTGCCTTTGGAACCGGAATGCTGGCGTGGCCGCTAGTATGAGACTTGCTCATTGGGTGTTCTCCTCAAGGTTTGATCAAAATTTGTTATTTGTCGCGAATTCATGTACCCACAAATACTTGAGGCGAATGATCCACGGATTTCGGGATACTTTACATTAAATATGCACGGCAAAGCTAATTTGTGGCGTAGTCGCAACAGGTAGAAAATGACTGGCAAGTCATTTGTTTTGCTGATGCAGATTCAGGCAGATTCCGGCAGATTCCGGCAGTTTCAAGCCGATTTACATCGATTCAAACAGTCCTGCCGCGCCCATTCCGGTGCCGATGCACATGGTCACCATGCCCCATTTTTGTTTGTTGCGACGCATGCCATGCAACAGCGTCGCCGCACGAATCGCCCCGGTCGCGCCGAGTGGATGACCCAATGCGATGGCACCACCTTGCGGATTTATTTTTGCCGGGTTGAGGCCAAGATCTTTTGTCACGGCGAGCGCCTGCGCGGCAAACGCTTCGTTCAATTCGATCCAATCGAGATCATCCTGTTTCAGTCCGGCCTGCGCCAATACTTTCGGGATCGCCTTGATCGGGCCGATGCCCATGATTTCCGGCGGCACACCGGCAACGGCGAACGACACAAAGCGCGCCAGTGGTTGAATGTTGTATTTTTTCATCGCCTTCTCGCTCATCAAAATCACTGCGCCCGCGCCATCGGACATTTGCGATGAGTTGCCCGCGGTGACACTTCCCTTGGCGGCAAACACGGTGCGCAATTTCGCCAGCGATTCCATGCTTGAATCGGCGCGCGGGCCTTCATCAACGTCGGCGATTTTTTTTCGATGCTTGATTTGTCCACTGGCTAAATCCGGCATCGCGGCATCAATTTCATAGGGCAGGATTTCATCCCTGAAATTTCCCGCCGCCATCGCCGCCGCCGCTTTCTGGTGAGACGCCACCGCAAACGCATCCTGCTCTTCGCGCGTCACTTTCCATTGCTTCGCGACGTTCTCGGCCGTGATGCCCATGCCGTAAGCGATGGCAACATTCTCATTGTTGGTGAACACCGATTGGTTTAACGCAACCTTGTTGCCCATCATCGGCACCATCGACATGCTCTCGGTGCCGGCCGCGATCACGACATCATCGTCGCCGCAACGAATGCGATCGGCCGCCATGCTGATCGCCTGCACGCCGGAGGAACAGAAACGATTGATGGTGACCGCCGGCAACGAATCCGGCAATCCCGCCAGCAACACACCGATGCGCGCCACATTCATCCCCTGCTCGCCTTCCGGCATCGCGCAACCCACCACCACGTCACCGATGTCGTGCGGATCCAGCCCCGGCACTTGCGCCATCGCACCTCTCAGGACATGCGCCAACACGTCGTCAGGGCGGACATTCTTGACCATGCCGCGCGGGGCTTTGCCAACCGGCGTGCGGACGGCGGCAACGATGTAGGCTTCCTGGATTTGTTTGCTCATTTTGATTCTCCAAATATATGGCCAACTTTGTGTTTCACTCTCGACAAATCTTTTCGAAATTCCAAAAGCTCGTCATTCCGGCGGAGGCCGG
>JANLQC010000224.1:0-5000 GCA_031367575.1 Betaproteobacteria bacterium
GGTCTCGACGCCTTCGGCGATCAGTTCAAGACGCAGAATTTTACCCATCGCGATGATCGCCGAGGTCAACGCGGCGTCGCCGCTGTCTTTGGGTAAATCGCTGATGAAGGTGCGATCAATTTTAAGGGTGTCGATCGGAAAACGCTTCAGGTAAGTGAGCGAGGAATAGCCGGTACCGAAATCATCGATGGCGAGACGGATTCCCATCGCACGCAGTTGGCCGAGTACCCGCGCCGAAGTGCCAAGATCCTTCATCAGGCAACTCTCGGTCACTTCCAGTTCGAGCATCGAGGCGTCAATGCCGGCACGGGCAATCGCGCCAGCGATGCGCTCCAGCAATCCATCGCTTTGCAGGCTCCTGCCATCCAGATTGACCGACACCGGCACCGTATTGACGCCACCATCGCGCCACGCGGCTTGCTGCGCGCACACCGAGTTCACCACCCAATCGCAGATCGGCAGGATCAATCCGGATTCTTCCGCGATGGAAATGAACGTGTTGGGTCCCTCGATGCCGCGCTGCGGATGTTTGATTCGCAGCAGTGCTTCGGCACCCACCACGCGACGGTCGCGCGCATCGATTTTCGGCTGGTAGTAGACCACAAAACCATCGCCCTCCAGCGCCTTGCGCAAATCGGTTTCGACACGCTGGCGGCGGGTGCCAACCGCACTCATTTCCTCGTGGTAGAAGAAAATCTGCGCGCCACCCGCTTCCTGTGCGCGATGCAGGGCGGTGCCGGCGTTGAGCATCAGCGCCTCGACTTCGCTGCCGTCGTCGGGCGCAATGGCAATGCCGAGTGCGGCTGTCACGATGATGTCGTGTTCCTCAACCGCAATCGGCTTTGAGATCGCCTCCGCGATGCGCCGCGCAACGCCCAGCGCATCGCGCGGCGAACTGATATTGACCAGACCGACCATGAATTCCGCCGCGTTCAGGCGGGCGAGCAAATCCTCGCGCGCGGATTCGGTCACGGCATCATTCAATTCCACAATGCGCATGCAGGCGCGCAAACGATTGCCCACGACTTTCAGGACTTCGTCGCCGACGCGCGGTCCGAACGATTCATTTATCTGCGCGAAGCGATCGAGCTCCAGCATCACCAGCGCGCAGCGCATGCCGTGCTGGTTGGCGTGTGTCAGCCACAGGCCCATCCGGTCGCGGAACATTGCGCCGTTCGCGAGTCCGGTCAATTCATCGACGTAGGCAAGCGAATGGATGCGCCGCGCGGAATCGATCCGTGCGGTGATGTCCTGACGGATGCCGCGCACCATCACCACGCCGCCGGCCGCGTCGCGCTCGATATCGGTCTGCTCGAACAAATGCCGCACGGTGCCATCGGGCCGCAGGATGCGAAACTCAATGCAGTACGATTGCCCTTCGCGGCCGGCAAGTTCCAGCAGGCGCTCGACGGCAGCACGATCCCCGGGATGAATCATTTCCACTAGCGCCGCAGGACCGCGGCCTTCATTGCTATGTGCCGTGCCGTGAATGCGGTGAAACTCGTCAGAAAACACCAGACCCCCGCGCCGCACCCGCCACTCCCAACTGCCCATGCTGGCCACCCGCTGCGCGCTGGCGAGCAGCGCCTGACTGCGCATCGACATGGCGAGGGCAACACTCGCGCGCAGCGCGTAGCGCACGCGATACGGCAGCAGCGCCCAGACGATGGGCTTGGTGATGAAATCGGTGGCACCCGATTGGAACGCGGTCACGATGGACTCGCGATCTTCAAGCCCGGTCATGACGATGATCGGAATATGCTGTCCGGCCGGATGTTCGCGAAATTTGCGGCATGCCTCAAAGCCATTGATGCCCGGCAACATGATATCCAGCAACACCAGATCCGGCGGCGACTCATTGAACAGCGCGATGGCGGCCTCGGCAGTTTCGGCCTCAACCATTGTGTAGCCCGCGTCGGTCAGCGCGCGCCTCGACATCAGCCGAATCATCGGATCGTCATCGACGATCATGATGTTCGCGGCGGTGTCCGGGGTGTTCATTGCTTATCTGTCCCGTTTAGCACTGCGGTCAATTGCGCGCGGATATCGGATAGTTCGCGGATGGCGGCGCCAAGCAGAAAATCCAGTTGCGGCAACAGCGGCGTGATTTCGTCGATGCGCGAGGCGCGGGCGTGCGCCTCAGCCGAGGCGGCCACGCCGGCAAGATCAGTGGCGGCGACCATGCCGGCCGATGACTTCAGGGTATGCGCCGCGCGCAGCAGCGTCTTTTGATCGCCCGTGGAAACTCCATCGCGGATCGATTGAAGTAATTTTGGCGCGTCCGATAAAAATAGTGCCATCACTTCGCTTGCCAGCGAGGGATCCACCACGCCGCCGAGGCTTAGCCCTTCCAGCAACGCACGACGATCAATCGTTGCTGTCATTGCAGTCGCGCCGGTCGTTGCCTTCGATGCAGAATCCATCGCGCCATCGACATCGTTGTCAACAATATACTGCGCGATCATGCATTGCGGGACGAAACCGCGAACCGCGCGCATTCCCCTTGTTGGCAATAGCCACTCCCCACTGCAGAGTGCGCGAAACCAGACCATTTCACTCTTCCTCTTTGGCGTGAATCTTGTAAATTCTGACCAGTTCCGCCTGCGCCGCCGGGGGTACCGGCTCATAATGTGAGAGCTCGATGCCGTAACTGCCATGGCCACCCGTGAGTGATTTCAGGCGCGTCTGGTAATCGCGCAGTTCCGACAGCGGCACAATCGCCATCACCACCGACACCCCCGCCGACAATCCGCGGGTGCCGGTAATCTGTCCGCGCCGCGACGACAAATCGCCGGTGACGGATCCGATATACGCATCCGGCACCGTCACTTCGGTGTTCACGATCGGCTCCAGCAACACGCTGCGCGCTTTGGAAATGGCATCGATGAATGCCTTGCGGCCGGCCGTCGCAAAGGCAATTTCCTTTGAATCCACCGGATGGCTTTTCCCATCATAAATAATCACCCGCACATCGTGTACCGGAAAACTTGCCAATGGCCCGGAGGCCAACACGTCGCGAATGCCTTTTTCCACGGCCGGCACAAATTGGGTCGGGATCGACCCGCCGTAAAGATCATTGACGAATTCAAACCCGGCACCGCGCGGCAGCGGCTCGATGCGCAAAAACACCTCGCCGAATTGTCCCGCGCCGCCCGATTGTTTTTTGTGGCGGAAGTGGCCGTCGGCCTTCGCCAGCACCGTTTCGCGATAGGGAATTTTCGGCGGCTTGGTGGTGATTTCAAGGTTGTATTGCTTGTTCATGCGCTCCAACATGATGCGCATATGCAAGTCGCCCAGCCCGTTGATCACCGTTTCGTGCGTGGTGGGATGGCGCTCAACGACAAAACACGGGTCTTCCATTTCGAGTTTGTGCAGCACTTCAAAAATGCGCTGCTCGTCGCCACGCCGTTTCGGCTCCACCGCGAGGCCGTACATCGGCTGCGGAAATTCCAGCGGCAGCAAATGAATGCGATCCTCATCGTGCGAATCATGCAGCACCGAATCAAACGCGATGTGATCGACCTTCGCGACCGCCCCCAGATCGCCCGGCACCAGTTGCCGCACTTCCTGATATTCCTTGCCCTGCAACATGTAAAGATGACCCGCCTTGAACGGCTTGCTGGTCTCGCCCACATAGAGCGGCGTGTTTGGCGTGATGGTGCCCTGATGCACGCGAAACACGCCGAGCTTGCCGACGAAAGGGTCCACAATCACCTTGAACACGTGCGCGATGACATGCATTTTGGCAGCGGGAATCGAGCGAAACTCCTCGGCATCCTTGCCCTCGCCTTTGACAAACAGCGGCGGATTGCCTTCAATCGGGTTGGGTGCCAGCCTGGCGAAAATATCCAGCAGTTGCGGCACCCCGACACCGGTGCGCGCCGAGACGAAGCACACCGGAATCAAATGTCCGTCGCGCAATGCCTTTTCAAACGGCGCGTGCAATTGTTCGGGGGTGATCGCTTCGCCCTGTTCCAGATACAACTCCATCAACTTCTCATCGACTTCGACCACCTGATCAACCAGCGCCGAATGCGCCACCGTGACCGATGAAAAATCCGCGTCACCGGCAGGATTGAAAAAACAGTCAATCACCGCAGTACCCCCATTGGCGGGAAGATTGATCGGCAGACATTCCTTGCCAAAAGTCTCCTGAATTTCGGCGAGCAAACCGGGCAAATCAACGTTGTCGGCATCGATCTTGTTGATGACAATCATCCGGCAAAGATGGCGTTTTTGCGCCAGCGTCATCATGCGGTGGGTGGTGAGCTCGATGCCATTCTGCGCATTGATCACCACCGCAACCGTTTCCACCGCGTCCAGCGCCGAGATCGCCGGCCCCATGAAATTCGGGTAGCCGGGGGTATCGATCAGGTGGATTTGGGTGTTGAGATGCTCGAAATGCAGGAGCGAGGAATTGAGCGAATGCTGATATTGCTTTTCGAGCGGATCGAAGTCGGCAACCGTGGTGCCTTTTTCGACACTGCCGGGTACGGCAATGGTCCCGGTTCGATGCAGCAGCGCTTCGGACAAGGTAGTCTTGCCGGCAGCACCATGGCCAACCAGTGCGATGGTGCGAAGCTGCTCGGTCGTGAAATTCCCCATGACGCCTCCGATGCGAAATTATTCTTTGATTGTTGGTGCGCGACAGATAGCGTACCACTCCATGCGAATTGCTTCAAAGGTGGCCGTCCGGCACGCTTCAATGGCGTGAAAGTGAAAAGGGCGCAGAAAAATTGAAAGAAAGTCTGCCGGATCAATACGCTGCGCGTAATTCTCGGGCGGCGCAAGGGAACTTCCATTTACCCGGTCGTACCGGCGCAGGCCGGTAGCCAATTTTCGCAAGCCCTTGCCACATTGATCGCAATGATCACATTGATCACATTGATAAAATTCGCTCAACTTTTTCTATCTCAACCCGAACCGACAATCCCGACACAAAAAACAAAGGGGCGCCGAAGCTCCCCTTGTGCAATTCTTCAATCGCCGGACAGCGAGTC
>JANLQC010000262.1:0-2797 GCA_031367575.1 Betaproteobacteria bacterium
GCGGGAATGACAATAATTACTGCCTCAATGAAATGGAAATCGAATTACTTTGCCGCCGGCAATGGATCGCGAATGGTCGCTGTTGCGACCAGCGCGCCCTCGGTACAAACCTGGCAGCACCTTGCACACGGGCGCTGCGCCCGCTCGCCGACGCCGTAGCTGATATGGGCGGTACGGGTTTGGCGGCGTTCACCCGCCGGGCCGACCACTTCGCCGGATATCGATTGCGTCACCATCCACGCACCCCAACAGATTTGTTCGCCCGCCTCGCAGGTGATTTTTATTTTCTGGATCTCGCTGCCTGGCATGATCGAATACGCCTTGGTTTTCGACGGCCATTGCTGAAGCGATTCACCGCGTGAAAACAATTTCAGGTTGAGTGACCGCTCGGTGTCATTGATCAACTGAAAAGTCATGTCGGCGGCAATGGCCTGCGCGCCGATAATGATCGCGCAGAGAACAATCAGCGCCGCGAATCGGCGAGTTGGAATTTTCATGTTTTTCCTTGAAAAATTGGTTGTGCGCCTTCCACCACGGCGGCGTTCAAATACACCAGTGCGTTGGTGAGCGGTTCGCCGGCAGACGTCGCCACCTTGATTTGCCACTCATGGAATTGCTGTACGCGGATCGGCTCGGTGGGTGGTACCAGCGTGATGATGAAATGCTTGTTGGGTGACGCGCGCGTTAGGGCAAGATCGAGTGCGGGCGGCGGGGGTGTAGTTGCGCAAGCGGCGAGAAAACAGAGGAAACAGGTGCATGCCGCTTGTTTCGCAATTGTGAGAGTAAAGCGCAATGCCATTGATGAAACTCCAATATTGGCGCGGCGTTCAGGGCGATATCGTCTGGAAAGGCGCATCGATGTGTGGGTAGTGGCCAGGTTGCGGCCAAATCCTTGTCTGCGTTCTTGTGCGAGGGTGACAATCCATTGAGATACTACGGCAGCAAATGCGTCGCAAACGTCGCCGGGTCAATGTTCGCGCCGCAGACCACAATCCCGACGCATTTTCCGTCGAGCCGTGTGCGCAGTGGAAACATGAGTGCCGCCAGCGCCGCCGCGCCGGCCGGTTCAACGGCAAGCTTCGCGGCGCGAAAAAGCAGCCGCATCGCGTCCCGAATTTGCCCGTCGCTCACCAATACAACTTCATCGACAAATCGCCGATTCAGCGCGAATGAATAAGGCTCGCAGCGCGGGGCACCCAGCGAATCCGCGATGGTGCGCACGGCGTCGATCGATTGCGGGGATCCGGCCTTGAAGCTGCGCATCATGGTATCCGCGCCTTCCGGTTCAACCACATAAACCGTGGTGGCGGGGCTCATTTGTTTCACCGCCGAGGCAACGCCGCCGGTCAATCCGCCACCGCCGGCGGCGACAATCACCGCATCGAGGGTTACCCCCGCCGCCCGCGTCTGATCGATTAACTCGAGGCCGACGGAGGCGGTTCCGAGCGCGGTCTTCGGGCCTTCAAAAGGATGCACAAAGGTGCGGCCTTCAGTCGCTTCAATTTCTTTCACGCGGATAAACGCAGCGTGAACGTTATCAGCCAGCTCAATGTCAACGCCCAAATCCCGGCACATCTGCACACGATACGGGTTGGCGTTTTTCGGCATCACCACTTTTGCGCTGCTGCCCAATTTGCGCGCGCAATAGCCCAGCGAGATTGCATGATTGCCGGCCGACACGCCGGTCACGCCGCGCGCGAGTGCGGCGGCGTCGAGATCGAGCATCACCGAGAACGCGCCGCGCGGCTTGAAGCTGCCGGTGCGTTGAAACAGTTCTTCCTTCAACCAGACGCGCGTCGATGCGCCAACGGCCGCCGCGACCGCATCATCGGTCAGGAGGCGAATCGGCGTGGTGACAATGAGATCATTCAATCGCGCGCGGTTGGCGCGGATGGCATCGATGGTGGGGAAAATGAACGGCGAATCTTGCATCGTGGACGACTCCTTCTGAATCGGAAAAGGTAAATTCCTCCCGCCTTGCAGGCCGCGTGTCCCGCTGCATCGGGACCGCGTTTCGGGGGCCCGCCTGCCTTGCTTTGATACATCGCCCGATCCGCGCGCGCAATCGCCTCGTCAATCGGCTCATTCAAATCGGGCAGCGTCACGCCCAGCGAAAGCGAATAGCGGATCTTCGCGCGCCAATAAGGGGATCTATCCTTTTTTCGCTATGCGGCGTTTCGGCTTTGCGGGTTCGCCGGGCAGGAGGCTGGTGTATTTTTGATACAGATCGAACAGGAAGGCCACGCGCCCGGCATCGTTTTTGAAGGTTCGCGTTCCCGCCGTTGACACATACGCGGCATCGACGGCGGCATCGAGTTTTTGGTGCGCTTTTACCAGCAGCGGCGGCATGGTCAGCGGGTCGTAGAGATCGGCGAGCGAAGACTCGGGGAATCCGGCCCGCGCGTCGAGTACACCTTGCGCAGCGGCTTCGATTCTTAGTTTTTGGGCGTCGGTTGGGGAATCGGGCCAGGGGAAGTTGTTGTAGACCGCAGGCGAATAACTGTAGTCGCTCTTAAGCCGACCACCAACTGTTCGCATCCATGCGTTATGCATCGTGCTGCAGAGAACACCAAAATGAAACAGCGTTCCACCCTCAATGATCTGCAGCTTATTGCTGGCGATCACCTTTGCATCAAGAAAGGTAATAGGAATGAATCGGCGATTTTCCGAAGACACCTCAGGCACGGCGACATATTTTCCGGCAGGCTGCCGATCTTGCGTAAATAGTGTGGGGAACGCTGCGAAATCACGAACGCTTTTCGTGGGGCTCAGCTTTCGTGATTCCGCGACAGCCTTT
>JANLQC010000278.1:0-2100 GCA_031367575.1 Betaproteobacteria bacterium
GTGGACGTATGTGAGTCGCCGCAAACCACGCTCATGCCAGGCAATGTCGCACCCTGTTCCGGGCCGATCACATGCACGATGCCCTGACGCGTGTCGTTCATGCCGAAATAATCCTGCACGCCGAATTTTTCGATATTCCGATCAAGCGTCTCAACCTGCAAACGCGCAATCGGGTCGGCAATTCCCTCGACGCGTGACGTGGTCGGAACGTTATGATCGGCGGTCGCGACAATCGATTTCAACCGCCACGGCTTGCGGCCATTGATCTCAAGCCCCTCAAACGCCTGCGGGCTGGTCACTTCATGCACCAAATGACGGTCGATGTAAATCAGCGCCGTGCCGTCGGCCTCTTCATGCACCTGGTGCGTGGACCACAATCTGTCGTACAGCGTCTGGGCCATTTTGAACAACGCTCATGTCGAATTTCGGGTCTTCCATTATACAAGCGACATCGATTTTGTGCGCCGCACCAATGGCGCACGATCAGCAAACAATCGATACTTTCAATGGCTGATTTCTGACGTAGCGAAAGGCGATCGCGCCACCGATCATCACCAGCAACGACATTGCGCTGAACATCCATGCCGCGCCGATTGCCTCCCACGCGACACCGGCGGCAATGCCACCCAGCGCGCCACCGACGCCAAAAGCGAGGCTTGCGTAAAGCGCCTGTCCGCGCGCACTGAGCGCATCGGGAAAATACTGATGCAGCATGAACATGGTTGAAGCGTGCCAGGTGCCGTAGGTAAACGCGTGGCAAGTCTGTGCGATCAATTGCAGTGCGAGGGACTCAGGAAACCAGCCAACCATCAGGTAGCGAAGCGCGGTAACCAGAAAGCTGAAATAAAACATGCCGTGCGGCGTAAAGCGCGTGTTCAGTTTAGGCAGAAAAACGAATACCGTGATTTCTGCAACCACCCCAAGCGACCACAATATGCCGACCATCGATTTGCTGTGGCCGCTTTCAACCATGTAGATCGAGTAAAAAACAAAGTTGGCACTCTGTGTGGCCATCATCAGGAAACACGCGGCGAACAGCGCGATCACCGGCGGACTTTTCAAAATCGGCCAGATCGATCCAACCGTGGCCGCATCTGCGGCGTGCGGCTGGTGTTCGGCAATCCCCCATGCTGAAAACGCCGCCAACGCCAGCAACACCAGCACCATCCACAACAGCGAACTCATGGCCAGAAAATCGAGTGCCGCGCCCGCCGCCATCACCGCAATGATGAATCCCACCGACCCCCACAAGCGGATGCGCGCATAGCGGCCCGAATCACCCCCAACTGCCGATAGCACGGTCGCCTCAAACAACGGCAGCGCCGCCGACCAGAGCGAAAACATCACCGCAAACACGATGGCCGTTGCAGCAAAACCGCGCACCAGAAACAGCAACGCGAAGGCGAAGATCGCGAGCAACAGTGTCGCGCGAATAATCGCTGTTCGCCTCAGCAACCGATCCGCGAGCCAGCCCCAGAAAAACGGCGTGACAACTCGCACCACTTGCTGCAACGACATCAGCACCGCGATTTCCGCCGCCGTGAATCCCAGCGAATGCAGGTATAGCGCGAAGTAAGTGCCAAATACACCGATGAAAGCAAAGTACCAAAAATAGAAATTTGAAAGACGCAAATGATTTCTATCTGGCATAAAAGTCTCGCAAAACATGATGAGATGTCAAACACGCAAGCAATCGGGCGGTGGGCAACACGCGCAGGATGCGGGGCGAGGCTTCGGCACAATCGCAATTTGAATTGGCTTGCACGACAAGTCAATATGCAAGCTGCAATGAAAAATACGTTCCCTTTTGGTTGCGTTTGTCGGCGACCTGGCCCAGCACGGCGTAGGCAACCGTCACCGAAACAGACTTCGACGGGAAATAAGCCAGAAACACGTCGTAAAAATTTTCCTCGCGAAAGGCGCTGAGATTGTCGGGCTTAAAACGATACTCCGCGCCCACCGCCAGTTCATCAGTCAGCAACACCGCCAGCGAGGCTTCCCATTGCAACCGGTAATTGTCGCGTTTGTCGCCACCGAATCCGAGGATTCCCAGCTGGTTCGCCTTGGTCGCGCGTAGCGTGAGATTTGCCAACACGTTCC
>JANLQC010000309.1:0-5273 GCA_031367575.1 Betaproteobacteria bacterium
GATCGGCAACCCGATCGAAAGGAGACGTGTATGCGTGTATTCGCGTGTTCGTGTATTGGTGGATAGGCGGCGCGCTATTTCAGATTGGCAACTTGGTCGCGAAGTGTTTGCAAATGGTTTTCATGCATCGCGACCTGATCCTGCAGATTGCGCACCCGCTCAAAATGGCGCTCGATTTCGGCGCGTGTTTCTGGGTTGATCAGTGGCTTTTGCAACGTTGCGACTTCGGCGGTGGCGGAAAACGCCGCGCGCATGGCACGAATGGAACCGGAAATGCTTTGCTCTTCGGTCAATTTGGTTTTGGCGGATACCAGCAACTGTTCTTCGGTTTGCAGTTCGCCTTCCAACAGTCGGCGCCTTGTTTCGGCACGGCGTTGCTGGATAATTTGTTGCTGCGTTTCAAGTGCGGCAACCATGTTGATGTCGGGTGCCCTGTCGTTCTCAATTGGCTTGGCCGTTGCCTGTGTCTGGCTCGAGAGCGGCAATACCGATGCGACCTGAATGGCGGGCTTACTTCCTGGCGCAGCGAGGCTGACGGATGCCAATACTGACGCAGCGGCGGTGTTCGCGCGTGAATTTATTTGCGATGGGCTGGGCGAATTTTGCAGGGCAGAGGTGGGTGCCGACGCGGCTTGGGTTGAGACCGACCGCGCGACGTACTGTGCATTGGCCGCGTTAAGTGAGCCGCTTGGCGTGGAGGGAATCACGGTCAGCGGTTCGAGTTCAACTCGCGCGCCGCCTTTGATCGGAGAATTGGCGTAAGAGACGCGGCCATTCTCATCGACATGTTTGTAAATGACGGTTTCGGTGCGCGCCACGGTTACCGTGGGTGCCGCCTCGGCCAACGTCATCGATACTGCGAGCAGAAGTGAAAAACAGGCGATTTTCTCGGGTCGATCCATGGTGTTTCACCAATGCAGGAAAGCACGTTGAGCGGTCTTCCAGCATACGACTCGAAAATTTCTTTTTCAACTCAAGGAGTTGTGGAACGCGCATGCCCCGGACACCATAGGTAGTTTGAGGGGTGGAATCGGCGGCTGTTGGAGGGATTTTCACGCTTTTTTTCGCGCTGCAGGCGCATGCCGGAGCCAGGCGCAGAAACGAAAAAGGGCGGCGCAGTTGCATGCGCCGCCCTTTGGACTGAAGCGTGAAAATTTACGACGAGTAGTACATGTCAAATTCAACCGGATGCGTCGTCATGCGAAAACGCGTGACTTCCTGCATCTTGAGTTCGATGTAAGCGTCAATCATTTCGTTCGAGAACACACCACCGCGCGTCAGGAACTCACGATCCTTGTCGAGATATTCAAGTGCTTGCTCGAGCGACGAACAAACGGTCGGGATTTTTGCATCTTCTTCCGGCGGCAGGTCATACAGATTCTTGTCCGATGGGTCTCCCGGATGAATCTTGTTTTGTATGCCATCGAGGCCGGCCATCATCATCGCCGCGAACGCCAGATACGGATTTGCGGTCGGGTCGGGGAAGCGCACTTCGATGCGGCGCGCGTTATCCGATTGCACATATGGAATGCGGATTGACGCCGAGCGATTGCGTGCCGAGTAGGCGAGTTTTACCGGTGCTTCAAAACCCGGCACCAGACGCTTATATGAGTTGGTGCCCGGATTGGTGATCGCATTCAGCGCGCGCGCATGCTTGATGATGCCGCCGATGTAGTACAGCGCGAACTCGGACATGCCCGCATAGCCATTGCCGGCGAACAGGTTCTTGCCGTTTTTCCAGATTGATTGGTGAACGTGCATGCCGGAACCGTTGTCTCCCACAACAGGCTTCGGCATAAAAGTGGCGGTCTTGCCATAGCTGTGAGCGACGTTGTGCACGACATATTTCAGGCGCTGATTCCAGTCGGCACGCTTAACCAGCGTCTCAAACTTGGTGCCGATTTCGCATTGGCCGGGGGCGGCAACTTCATGGTGATGCACTTCGACCTCGACGCCAACATCTTCCAGCGCCAGACACATCGCGGAGCGCATATCCTGAAGGGAATCAACCGGTGGCACCGGAAAATAACCGCCCTTGACCGGGGGACGATGGCCAAGATTGCCGCCTTCAAACTTTCCGCCGGTCGACCAGGGTGCCTCTTCCGAATGGATTTTGACCGCGCTGCCGGACATATCGACATTCCATTCGACGGCGTCAAAAATGAAAAATTCGGGCTCCGGGCCAAAATACGCGACGTCGCCAATACCGCTGGATTTCAGATACGCTTCTGCGCGTCGGGCGAGCGAACGGGGGTCACGGTCGTAGCCTTTGCCGGTGGACGGCTCGATCACGTCGCACGACAGAACCAGGGTCGACTCATCAAAAAACGGATCGATGAACGCCGAATCCGGATCGGGCATCAGAATCATGTCGGACGCTTCAATGCCTTTCCAGCCGGCAATCGACGAGCCATCGAATGCGTGGCCTTCGGTGAATTTTTCTTCGGTAAAGGCCTTGACGGGTACGGAAACGTGCTGCTCTTTGCCTTTCGTATCGGTGAACCGAAAGTCGACAAACTTGACTTCGTTGTCTTTTACCATTTTGAATACATCTGCGACTGCCATATAGTTCTCCTGAGTTGAAACGATAATGAGCGTGTGAAGATTTAAGTGCTGAAATGCGAAATGACAATTCTAATCAGAAATTCAAATTAGCAGAAAACATGCCATCACGAAACGCCTTCCAAGAGATTGAATTTTATTGAATTAACAGACCTCCACTGGTGCGAGCGCACCATAATTGTGCGCCTAAAATATTTACGCTCATCGTTGGTGCAAGTTATGTGGTCGCCGAAAAAACCAAGCCGAACGGATTTCCATAAACTTACCATATAAGAACATGACAGATCGCTACGCAGTGATTGGCCACCCGGTCGCGCATTCAAAATCCCCCGAAATTCATTCCGCGTTTGCGCGTGACGCGGGGGAAGCGTTGACCTTTGAGCGCGTGTTGGCACCACTTGATGGATTTCAAGCCACGGTTGAGGCGTTTCGCGCAGGTGGCGGTCGCGGCGCGAGCATCACGCTGCCGTTCAAGCTTGAGGCCTATTCGTATGCAAATGAATTGAGTGAACGAGCGCGCGCGGCAGGTGCGGTGAACACGCTCAAGTTCGAGGGCACGCGAGTTTTTGGAGACAATACCGATGGCGTCGGCCTTTGCCGCGACATCGTCGATAACCTGAAGGTGCCGATCAAGGGCGCGCGCATTTTGCTTGTTGGCGCAGGCGGTGCGGCGCGTGGCGCGATCGGGCCACTGCTTTGTGCTGAACCAAAAGTGTTGGTCACCACCAACCGCACATTTTCAAAATCCACTGATCTCGCCGCACATTTTTCAGGGCGCGGCCCGGTGCAGGCGATATCGTCCGGGGCGCTCGCGTCGCATCGTTTCGACATTGTTGTCAACGCGACCTCCGCGAGCATTGCGGGCTCCGCGCCAGACGTTCCGTCCGAGTGCATCGAGAAAGGCGGGCTCGCCTACGAAATGATGTACGGCAAGGATCCGACGCCCTTTATGGTGTCTGCCGCGATGCACGGCGCACGCGTTGCCGACGGACTTGGCATGCTGGTCGAGCAGGCGGCTGAAGCGTTTTACTTGTGGCGCGGCGTGCGACCAACGACCTCCGTTGTCATTGCTGAATTACGGTCACAACTGCGTGCACGAGTGCGCGCATAGCGACGCACAATCACACCCGACATCCCAAACGGCCATGATCCGCAAGTTGTTCAAGTTTGCCGCCACAATGGTCGCGCTGATTCTTGCGGTGTTTCTCGCCTATCAGGGCTACGTGTTGACCAAGCTCTGGTGGTGGACGGATCACGATCCAGCATCGACCGCGTTCATGGCGGCGCGTCTGGATGTGATGCGCGAAAAAAATCCGGCGGCGGTGCTGAAGCATCAATGGCAACCCTACGAGAAAATATCCGGGCACCTGAAACGCGCGATTCTGGTGGCGGAAGATGACAAGTTTATCGACCACGAGGGGTTCGATTGGGAGGGTATCCAGAAAGCGCGCGAAAAGAACCAAAAGAAGGGTCGCGTGGTCGCGGGTGGCTCGACCATTTCCCAGCAACTTGCCAAAAATCTGTTCCTGTCCGGCGAGCGCAGCCTCACTCGCAAAGGTGAAGAGGCGATCATCACCGTCCTGATGGAGTGGGTGATGGACAAGGAGCGCATCCTGGAAATCTATCTGAATGTCATCGAATGGGGCGACGGCGTGTTTGGTGCGGAAGCCGCCGCGCGACATTATTTCGGGGTTGGTGCGGCCGAACTCTCCGCCATCCAGGCGGCCAAGCTCGCGGCCATGGTGACGCGTCCGCGATTCTATGATCGCAACCGTAATGCGCCGTGGCTTCTCAAGAAAACCCAGCTCATCCTTGAGCGGATGCCGCGCGCCCAGTTGCCGTAACGTCACAGAAGAAAATATGGACATATTAAACTGGGTGTTTTTCGGGCCCGCCAAATTGATCCAGCTCTGGCCCTACGCAGGCGTGGTGATCGCGGCGTTGCTGATTATTTTGCAGTTCGCTTTGACGTTGCGCGCGCGAAAACCGTTTGACGGCGGATTTTTTCGTCAAGCCGCCGTCTTTGCCGGCCTGTTGTGGCTGATATTCAATGCCTTTGAATTGCAAATGGCGGCGATCGCATTGAAAAGCGCCGGCACCAATCTGCGGCTCGATCTGATCGTGCTGGTGCCGATCCTGTATGTGTTGACGCTGGCGGCGATCATTTCCGTGGCACGACAGTTGGCGTCCTTGTTCGCGGAAAAATCGCAGGGTCGGGATCGCTGAATCAACCGCGCATGACTTCACACGGATGACACGATCCGAGTGCGGCGTGCCGTCGCGCGCATCGCCGCTGAGAGGCGACCGGCTGGCGGCTACCGCGAGGGACGATCGTGACGTGGCCGCGGAATATTGCGGGGACGGGACGACGAGCGATGTAATGGATGTGAGTGCGGTGGTGGATGCATGGTCATCATCTTGAATAATCCGATCCGGCGGGGTGGCACGACAATGTCAGACCAACCCGCTGGACCGGAATCGTTCTACCCTATCCCTTAACCCATCGGTTTGATGAGGGGGGTGATCACCGGGGTGACCATCGGGGCTGGCTTGGTGGCCATTGGTTTTGCAGCAGCTTTCTTCTTCGGCGCAGCCTTTTTCTTGGCTGGCTTTTTCTTAGCAGCCGGTTTTTTGGCTGCTTTCTTTGCCGCCGGTTTCTTGGCTACCTTCTTTTTCGCAGCGGGTTTTTTCGCAGCTTTTTTAGCAGCAGG
>JANLQC010000334.1:0-2981 GCA_031367575.1 Betaproteobacteria bacterium
TGGCCGTAGGCGTCGTTGTCGCTCCAGCGCGTATCGATCGGCAGATGATGCGGAAACTGTTCGCGCCGCAATCGCAATGTCTTGGATGCAAGTTCAGCCATTTTTGATCGCCACCATTTGTGCCGTCTGGCCAGGGTCGAATTTTGCGTGCGGAATCACCGTCGGCATTGGGCTCGCGCTGGGATCAAAGAACATGGCAATTTCATCGCGGCGCTTGATGACATCCTGATAGCCCATCTCGATTAAGGCCGCGCAGTAGCGCTTGTCGAACAGCATATAGCTCGCGAGGGTTGCGCCGCCCTTGCGCATGGCACCAATGGTGCGCATCAGGATGCGGATGGTCCATGGCAGATCGCGCACATGCGCGAATGCAAGCGTCTCCAGCGGCTCGTGCGGGCAGGCCACGCACACATCCACATGATGCAAATTCATGCCGGAAGATTTGAGTTTTTCAAAATCGACCACGGACAGGGTGGAATTCACCCGTTGCAGCAATTCGATATCGACCGCCAGCGTATCCAGAAAAATCGAGGCCATCGCGTGTCCGGCAATTTGCGCGAGTGAGGGATAGTCGTCACCGCGCGCGCGTTCGGATTGATCCTTGACCAACTTGGCGGTACCGATAACAAACACCCGTTCGGCCCCCAGGTGCAGCGCCGGGCTGCACGGTGCCATCTGCCGGATCGAGCCATCGCCAAAAAATTCGCGGTTGATCTTGATGGCGGGAAACGCGAACGGAATCGCAGCCGAGGCCATCAGATGCTCGGCGCGCAACTGGCTCACGCGTATTCCGACCCGCTGCGAACGGCGCCAGCCCTGCACTTCCGGCGAGGCCTGAAAAAATGCGCAGTTCAAACCTGTCGCGTAACCGGACGCGGTTACCGAGACTGCGCGCAGCACGCCGCTATCGAGATGTGCGGCGATTTTCGTCAGGTCAACATGGTTTTCTATCAATTTTGTCAAAGGTGAATTGTCGAACAATGACACACGATGATTTTTCGTCACGGCACCGAACATGAACGCCGACAGCCATTTGAGACTGTTGCGCGCGACACCGGGAAAATCGGTTCGATAAACCTGGTTCGGCGTGAACTGGGTCCAGACTTTGATCAGCGTCTCAACGCCGAGCGCAAAATTATCGGCATGTACCGACAGCACCGCGGCATTGATGGCGCCGGCCGAGGTGCCGGTGATGATGGGAAACGGATTTTCGGTTGGATGGCCGAGGATTTCGGATAGCGCTTTCAGGACACCGACCTGATACGCCGCACGCGCGCCGCCACCTTGCAGCACCAGCGCGATGCCGGGGTGCCGCGCGTTGCGCCTGATGTCGGTGGGTGCTGCCGTGGTGGTCACACTTACCGCCTCGTTGCCTCGTTGTTTATCGGTACAGCCTATGGTCCGCGCAGTTGCTGTTGCAGGCCGACCGCGTCGGCAAGGCGGATAACATTGCCTTCCTCTTCGCGGATCAGGTGTCGACCCAGCAGGGTGTAAACCTGCATGGGACCCTTTCCCTTGACCTGAATCTGCTGAACCTGATCAAAGCGATAGCGGTTGTGCAGGCGGCGAAACGTAACCACGTCCACCTGAGTCTGGCCCGGCTGCGCTTCGGACGCCATGCGGCTCGCGATGTTGACGGTATCACCCCACAAATCGTAACTGAATTTGCGGCGGCCGATCACGCCGGCCACCACCGGGCCGGTGGCGATGCCGACGCGCAGGCTCAGTTTTTCGCCGTTCGCTGCCGTGTACTTCGACACAAAATCCTGCATCCCGATGGTCATGTCGGCCATTGAATCGACGTACTGCGTCGGTCCGCTGCGCAAGCCGCCGGCGGCCATATAGGCGTCACCGATGGTCTTGATTTTTTCAATGCCGTGCTTTTCCGCCAGCATGTCAAATTCCGAGAACAAATTATTGAGAAGCTGAACCGTCTCGTTCGGCGACATTTCCTCGGACATGTGGGTGAAGTTGACAATGTCGGCGAACATCACCGTCACATCGGCATGGCCGTCGGCGATATTGGTTTCCTGGCGTTTCAGGCGGTCCGCGATCGGTTGCGGCAGGATATTCAGCAGGAGACGTTCCGACAAATCTTTTTCGATTGATACGGCGTTGGACTGTGCATCGACCGCCGCGCGCAGCTTTGATTTCTCCTTGGAAAAGTACCAGAGCAGCACGTAGACCATTGCTGAAATCGAGACAAAATTAAGCACGAAGAAAATGGCGACGGTTTTCTGGTCGAGCTGCTTGGCGTCCCACTGCAAGGCATAGTCAAAATAGCCGGACATGGCGGTCATGAATATGTAGGCGATGAACCATGGCATCGATTCACGCGTGCCGAGAATCACGATCGCGCCAACCGGTGCCAGCAACGCCCAAAGCGAAACACCCGAGGCATTGACGAAATTGCCGATCGACCACTGCATGATGAAAGGTGTGAACAGGAACATGGTCAACTGCGTCACGCAAAACAAACCAAGCTTGCGTGTCTTCAGGAAGAAGAACATGTTGCCTGCCGAGAGAAACAAAAACACCAGCGGAATCGAGGTTGAAAACCGCAGGCCGAGGCTCCAGTAGATCGACAACCACAGCACAGAGGCCAACGCCATCAATGCGGTCGAAAACAGCAGCATGTCGCCGGATAATTTGTCCTCGGGAGACACTTTGATCGATGGCGATCCGGAAGTTGTCGGGGAACTTGTCAAAAAATCCTTCTCGATCATGCTCTTCTATGGCCTGTTGGGTGCGCCTTGGTCAGCGTGGGGAAGTCTGGCGGGCCTCGTGGCGCGCCATGGAAAACTGTTTGAAACCCGCTCCAGTGCCTGAACCGACGCGTTGCAGAGGCTCAAATCATTATGACACAACTGTTTTCCCCAGCGACGCGATTGAGTGCTTTTCCCGCGAGCCGCAACGATGGCACCGGTCGATGCGATAAAATAATGAATCAAGTTGGTATTTTTCGGAGATTATCCATGTCA
>JANLQC010000346.1:0-2719 GCA_031367575.1 Betaproteobacteria bacterium
CGCCCGAAGTTGTCATGGCGGCCTTTGCCGGTGTTGCCGCAACCGGCGTCGCGGAACGGGCGGCGGCAGCGGGTTTGCCGGGAATCGATGTCGCCATTCCGGTTCCGCTAATTCTTGACGGCTTCGGCGTCAACCAGCCGATAGTAGAGCGAGGAATCGTTGACCAACTCAAGCCTCCCGGCGACGATGATTGGATCCCAATTGGAATACTCGACCGGCACCTTGGCAACGACTTCAATCATTGAATCCGGCCCTTGTGAAACACAGAATGGGCAATGCGTCGGCAACGGCGAAATCAGGAAGTGTTTTTGTTTCGGGCTGGTGGAAAGCGGCAGCACGAAACCGTAAACCTTGACTTGTTTCCGGTCGAGCGCGCGTAACTGCGCGCTGAATTCGGGATGCAGGGTGGTTTTGCCATTGTTCTTGACCTCCACCAGTTTCACCTGCCGCAGCAGTTGCCAGGCAATGGTGCCGGGCGGCAGGGGATCCTTGCCGAGGTAGCTTAACAGCTGATCATCGGGGATTTTTCCGGCATCTGCGGTAGCCGGTGTTGCCGCGGTGGCGCTGCCGACAAGCGTGATGGTGGTGGCCAACGCGATGGTCAGCCGCAAACATTTTGTAATCCCTGCCGAGCCGATATTCAATCCACGCCGCATCTCATCTCCAACAAACCATCGCCGAATTGACTCAGGCTCGACCCAATAATTCCGGCACCGAATCGCGATAGGCGCGCCACGCCGGAAACAATCCCGCCGCCAGCGACAACACAATCGCCAATCCCGCCACCCAACACTCCGCCGCAATCCACGTCAGCCCGGTGAGCCGCACACGATGCGCCGCCGCGACCGATTGGCCGATCCATTCCGCACCAGTGTGACCCAGCAGGACACCCAGTATAACGCCCGCCACGCCGAGCGCGAATCCCTGTGCGAGGATGGTGAGGAACACGGTGCCACGATTGGCGCCGAGAATGCGCAACAGCGCCAGATCGGCGCGGCGTTCATCGAGCGCATTCATCAGCCCGATGAAAATGCCGAGGCCCGCGCACAGCATCATGATGGCCGCGAAAACTTTAAGCGCCGTCACGCCGAATCCGAGCAACGCAAACAAACGCGCCATTTCCATTGCCGGTGCGGCGGCCTGCAATCCGCTCACGGCGTTCACACGCCGTGGAAATGACGCGGCCGCGAGCGGGTTTGCGTACTGAATCAGCAGCGCGGTGATTTCTTTGTCATTATCGGTTTCGTTGGCGGTGGGTGGCACTGCTTTTCGACTTTCTGATCCCACCTCCGCGTGTTGGTGCAACGTCCAGATACTGCCGAGGCTGGTGAGGATCAAGCGATCGATGACGCGACCGGTGGGAGCCAGAATGCCGACGACTTCAAAAGGCTGGCCGTCGTGGCCACCGCCGCCGTCGGAAAGCCCATGTGTGCCGGCAAATTTCTGCCCCAGCCTGAGGCCGGTGCCGGTGACAACATCGGCACCGATCAATACTTCCATCGGCCTCGCCCGGGCCCAGATGCGCCCGCTCGACACCGATGCACCATACAAATCCACATAGCCGGGCACGGTGCCGACGATGCGGAATGCACGGTAACTGTCGCCCAGCGCAATCGGAATCGCGCGCTTGACGGCTGCCTCCGCGCCAATCCGATCCGCTTCTTTTAGCGCAATATTTCCAGTGGGAATATCGACGTGAAACACCGACGACAACACCAATTGCAAAGGACTTCCCTTGGCACCCACCACCAGATCGATGCCGGCCGCGTCGCGATCCATCCGATCCTCCGCCTGCGACATGGTCAACAGCAGTAGAACGATGGTGGCGATGCCGAGTGCGAGCAACAGGATATTGAGCAAGGTTGAGAGCAGGCGTTCGCGCAGGTAGGCAAGCGCCAGCGGCAGCGCGGTGGCAAGTGCATTCATTGCGCCAACTCACGTATCTGGCCAAAGCGCGATTTGATGCGCGCATCGTGCGTGGCCACCAGCAGTGTCGCGCGGTGTTGGTCGGCTTGATCGAACAGCAGTTGGATGGCGGCAGCGCAATTTTTGTCGTCAA
Source organism: Betaproteobacteria bacterium (assembly GCA_031367575.1). Lineage (GTDB taxonomy): Bacteria > Pseudomonadota > Gammaproteobacteria > Burkholderiales > Usitatibacteraceae > UKL13-2. The sequence goes on from JANLQC010000346.1 coordinate 2,060, forward strand.
GTGCCGCCGTCGGTTCATCCGCCAAAATCAACACGGGCCGATTTACCACCGCTCGCGCAATGGCGACGCGTTGCGCTTCGCCCTGTGAAAGGTGGCGCGGATAGGCATGGCGCTTATCGGCGATGCCGAGTGTGGCCAGAATTTCACTTATGCGCGCATCATCGACCGCGCCGTGTGCGAGCCTCTGCGCGAGTTGCAAATTTGCGTCCACCGTGAGCGCGGAAATCAGATGCAGGCGCTGCATCACCAATCCGATGTGGCGGCCGCGAAAGTGATCGCGTTCACTCGCGCCAAGTTTGTCGAGGCGCGTGCCGTTGACCTCGACTTCACCGCAAATCGCCGGCATGATTCCGGCAACGATATTGAGCAGCGTCGTCTTGCCACAACCCGACGGCCCCAGCACCAAGGTGTGCTGCCCGGCTTCTACCGTAAAACGATCCAGCGCAAGGACGATGTTCCCGCCGTTGCCGCCATTGCCGCCTTCGCCGCCGTTGCCACCCTTGCCGCCCTTGCCACCATAGCTGGCCGTGAGACGTTTTATGTCAATCATCGCCGTTGATTTTAACAAGGCGACTATTTCAACTCAATCACCGCTTTGGCATCGTCAGCGACACAGTAGGCGAGACCTTCAACAAATATGCGCTTCGGCAAATTGCGGCC
>JANLQC010000072.1:0-2049 GCA_031367575.1 Betaproteobacteria bacterium
GGCCGAGGTCATGATCCGGGTATACATCATGCTTGAGGTTCGATTGCTGCATCTGGAATCGAAACGGCTCTATGAGCAGGTGGCAGCCGAGCAAAAAGTATCCGAGCGACTATTGCTCAATGTGTTGCCGCCGACCATCGCCGAACGCTTGAAAGGGCGCTCCGAAGTGGTGGCCGATGGCTTTACCGAAGTCATCGCCGATACTTTTTCCAATGTCACGGTGCTATTTGCCGATATCGTTGAATTCACCAAATTCTCCGAGAGCGTGAGCGTTGAAGTGTTGCTCGGCGTGTTGAACGATATTTTTTCCCGCTTTGACCGCATCGCCGACCAGCGCGGCCTCGAAAAAATCAAGACCATTGGTGACTGCTACATGGTGGCAGCGGGTTTGCCGATTGCCGCAGCGGATCACACCAACCGTGCGGCGCATATGGCGCTTGACATGAACGATGCCATGGAACGATTCAATGAAGAGAGCCATTACAAGCTTAAGGTGCGCATCGGCATTGATTCCGGCGCCGTCGTGGCCGGGGTTATCGGCAAAAGCAAATTTCTTTACGATGTATGGGGTGACGTCGTCAACACCGCGAGCCGAATGGAATCCCACGGCGTGGCCGGGCGTATTCAGGTTACCGATGCCACCCGCGAGCGACTGGGCGAAACCTTCAAACTTGAACAGCGCGGCATCATCAACATCAAGGGCAAGGGCGATATGCATACCTGGTTTTTGAATAGCCGGGCGGCATAGCGGTGAATTGAGAATTGCAATTCGACGTGTCGCCAATAGTGCAGCATCATCCCCGCGTCACGTTCGATAGCGCTGACTTTGGGGTTGGTGATCGAAAAAAATACTGTCATCCTGAGCGCAGCGAAGGATCTGGTTCATGCGACGAGATCCTCCGCTGCGCTCAGGATGACATTGCCATTTTGATGGTTTGAGTATTGTAGGTGCGTAGGGCGCGCGATCCGTAGAAAACAGTCGCCCTGTTTCACCATCGCCTCAATTTCTCGCGACCGGCAACTCCCCCTGCTGCCGCAAATATTCCTTGCGTTTCATGATCAGATATTCGACTCGATCCATTTCGTGCAATTGCCGGGGATAGCGTTCAACCGCATTGAACCAGTCGCCGATGCGCTGTTCAAACCGGGCCGGTGCCGGCAGCGCCAGTGCGCCCAGAAATGATTCAATGGCAAGGTAATAACGCATGGTGTTGCGCTCTGACTGTCCGCGCATGCCGTTGATGAAAATCGGTTTACCATCCTGCTCGGTGCCGGTAATCGAAAAACCAACTTTGTCGCGGCCCACCGTATTGAAGTACGCCAACATGGCAAATTTCCCGGTGATGCCAAATCCATAGGCATAGGAAAGATGTAAAAAAGTGGTGCCGTTTTCCAGCGGTATCGCTTCCAGCGTGATGCGGTAGTCGCGTGTGCTGAGCGGTCCGGTGTCCGCCGTCAGCGCGACACGCAAATATTCTGCCCGTGAATCGGTGAGCTGCCAGACAAACGTCAGGCGATAGGATTGTTCAATCGGCTGGTCATATTTCCTGCCCACGTTCATCAGCAGCCCGACTCTTTGCCCGTCGGGCACGATCTTGCAGTACTTCGTGTTGAGATGCAGGATGAGAATTTCGCACCAGCCCTGCGGGTCGCTCAGCGCCTTGCCGACCTTGTCGAAGGAGTACGGAACCACCGCAAAAATTTCGCCATTGACCGAATTCGCATCTTCATGGGATTCCAGCACCAGCGGGCGATTGAAGGCATTGGTGGCCAACTCGTCGTGAAGGGCGGTGTGACGCGCACGCAAACCCGACGCGGCACCCGCGGTGATCGCGGTTGCGGCCGACGGCGCGGCGCTAACCGCGGCAAAGCCGGTCGTTAGCCAAAGTGCGACGGCAACCAGCATTACCATGACATAGGTAGCAGCCGAGGTGCGCAATGCGCTGGTTGCCCTTTTGCCATTGTTTCGCGTTGCATTTTCCATTGTGATTTTCACGTTCTCATGTCGATTTCATAACCAGTACACCCAGATGCGGGCAGCTTGCTCCT
>JANLQC010000421.1:0-2601 GCA_031367575.1 Betaproteobacteria bacterium
CCCGCTGCCGGTAGAAGCACTGCGCCACGCTTTGTATCGCAATCGCATCCGCTCCCGCCACTGGCGCGCCTTTCCGGGCATAATGCCGCCAAACGCCGCGCCAATATTAGAGTTTGGCCATTTATTCGGCATTGTTCCCTCTGTTGCGCGAAAAAACCACCTTCGCTGCGACCATTCTTCCCGCCGCCCCTGCATTCCATCCCGCCAATTCTGCAATCCACCTTGCCCGCATTGAGACCGGCGCGTGCATCCCATACCATGTGGTCATGTGGTCATGGGGTTAGGCCGGGTGATGTCCCCTCGGCCCCGCATCCCGCTCACGTAAACTGACGCACTCATTTCGGAATGATCATGTTCAAGGCTTTTGGCGATTTCATTAACCGCACTCCCTGGTGGGCGATGATCCTGCTGGGATTTTCCACGTTCCTGTTGTTGGTGATGATCTCGATACCGGCGCAAATCATTCGCATGTCCGAAAGCGGTGCCAACCCGGAAGAGCGCCGCGCCATCAAGCGTGAAATTGACCGTGCCGTGGGTGACAGCGCGCTCAACGTTGCCGAGCAGATTGTCAGAGCCATCAAGGACGGCTCCAACGACCCGGCGCGGCAACAGGAATTGGCGCAGGCGCTCAGTGAAATCGTGCAGGCGAGGAAAGAAATATTCAATGCGCAGCGCGAAGCCACATCGGCCGCGCGCGACGCGATCAAGGAAGTCAAGGAAGCGGCACTGGAAGCCGCAAAAGACGCCGCCGAAGCGGAACTGGACAGCGCGCGTGAAGCCCGCGAATCGGTCGAGGAAACCAGGCGCGAGGTGATCGAAAAACTGAAATCCACCGGTGCCGATACGGGTGCCACCCAAAAGGCGCTCGATGACACGCTGCAAGCGGCGCGGGTGAAAGAACAGGCGGCGAAAAATGCGGTCAAGAAACTCGTTGAAAACCAGAAACGCGGCCTGTCGTTTGGATTGCACATGGGCGATGACGGCTTTAAGGTCGATGTCGATGCGAACACCGCCGAAAAAGCGGGCGTCACCGTCAGCGTCGATGAATCGGGGGTGAAGAAAAAAATCACGCTGCCAACGCAGGATCTTCCAAAGGCACCCAGCGCATCGGTTGCACCCAAGGCGGGCAACGCACCCGTTCGGTCACCTGCGCCGCCAGCAGCGCCGCCCTCACCGCCCGCCACCCCCGCTGCCAGCAGCGGCAGTGGCGTCGAAATCGACGGCGATCTCGGTGGCACGCGCCTCAAGGGCAACATCAATATCGGTAAAGACGGCAACATCGGCATTCACATTCCGTCGCAACCGTTGCCGCCACTACCAGCACTACCGCCCGAACTGCGCGATTCGATTCACGCCAAAGTGGCAAGCGATATGACACGCATCGGCGTGGGCTCGGTATTGATACTCGTGTTCATCCCGATTTTCATCATGTTTCTGATCGCCAAATATTTCATTGATCGTTCGCGCCGCGCCACTGCGGTCGCCGATCAAAAAACGCGGGAAGCGGATGCCAGTAACAGCAACCGGCAAATCACCGAAGCGCGCCTGCAAGCGTTGCAAGCGCAGGTGGAACCGCACTTCCTTTACAACACACTGGCCAATGTGCAGGCGTTGACCGAAGTCGATCCCGGACAGGCAAACAAAATGACCGGCCATTTGATTCAATACTTGCGTTCCTCGCTGCCGAAGATGCGCGAGAACACCTCGACCGTCGGGCAGGAAGTTGAATTGGTGCGCTCGTACTTGAATATCCTCAAGATGCGCATGGGAGAGCGCCTCGCGTTCGATATCGATTGTCCGGCTGATTTGATGAGCGTCGGATTTCCACCGATGATGCTGCCTTCGCTGGTCGAGAACGCGATCAAACACGGACTTGAACCGCAACGCGAAGGCGGGCGCATCGATGTGGTGGTACAGCGCCTGTTTGTCGCAAGCGGCGAACGCATCCGCGTGTCGGTCAAGGACACCGGTCGTGGCCTTGCGGATGCGCCGACCCAGACGGGTGGCGGTGTCGGTCTGTCAAATATTCGCGAACGCTTGATTGCCATTTACGGTGATGCCGCGAAACTCACACTGGAATCGAAAGAGCCGAAAGGCGTCGTCGCCTCGATCGAAATCCCGGTGGAAACAAACGTTGCGGGTGGCGGCGTGAGTGGCATCGGCGGTCAGGGCCCAACCGCAAGTGCATCCGTGACCGCGCCGCCGCCAACGCCCAAAGGCTGGTGGGGACGCGCCCGACATGCCGCCGCCACCTCGCATGGCGTGTGGGCAAAAATCATGTCTGTCACGTTCATCACATTGATGATCGCGCTCGCGGTGGTGTTTGGCCTCATGCTGGCGGCGCTGTACACCGGCATGTTGCCGATACAATTGGGCGACGCGCACTTGGGCGGCGTTGAAGGCAAGGCGCTCGGCACGGTGTTGTTGCTGGCGGCGTTTGCGGCGGTGGCGCTGGCGTTGCTGGTGGTGGTGGGGGTGTTGTATGGATTGGGATTGCTCGCAGCCGGGCTGCTGATATTCATCCCGCTCATCTTCCTTGTTGGCTCGGTACCGGCACTGGCACCGTTCATCCTGATCGGCCTCGCCGTGTATTGGTTCTGG
>JANLQC010000444.1:0-12100 GCA_031367575.1 Betaproteobacteria bacterium
GCCCCAACCGTTCTGCGCTTCGCCACCCCACCACATGTCGCTGACCAATAGCGGTGCCGTGCCCGAACCGAACGACTGCCGTTGAATTGACTTCTGGCCGAACGTGTTGTTGATGGTGTACTGAAGTGTTGCCGTGGCATCGCTGCTGAAGTTGAGGATGACATTGCCGACCGGCGCGCCCGCAACAAACTGCGCCGGGGAATAACTATTGAGCGGTGCCGACGTCGGCTGATAAATGGCACCGGAGTAACTGGTGAAATCCGCGTTCCAGTTGCCGTCCGGCATCACATACCAGACCGGCTTGCCGGCATTGTCATAAACGTAGATTGCGTTGAATTGGGTATTGCCATGTTGCTGGATCGACATGCCCCAGCCATTTTCCGCCGTTCCCGCCCACCACATGTCACTGTAATTGAGTGCACCAGAAATGCCAGGAATAGAGAGGCGGGCGATCTTGTTGACGCTGACGGCCGTGTTGGCGATCCACATCACATTGTTGGGCCCGTTCACAATGCCGATGGGGGAACTGCCGGGACTCGGCATCCGGTATTCGGAAATTTGGCCGGAACTGGTATCGATACGCCCGACGCGGTTGGAATTGATCGCGCTATACCACATCGCGCCATCCGGTCCCGCCGTGATGCCCAGCGGTCCCGTCCCCGCGCGTGGCAACGGAAATTCACTGAATGCGCCGGCCGTGGTGATTTTGCCGATGCGATTTCCGGCCAATTCCGTGAACCACAGATTGCCATCCGCACCGGCGGCGATATTGCGCACCGATTCGCTGGCCCACGGCATGCTGAAGCGGGTAAACGCGCCCTGCGGCGTGAGACGCCCGACCGACAGCCCGCCGGAGTCCGTGAACCACAGGTTTCCATCGGAACCGCTCGCGATGCCGCGCGGGGTTGCCGGTGTCCACGGAACGGTGAACTCGGTGATGACGCCCTGCGGCGTGATGCGGCCAATTTTTGCGGTGGTGATTTCGGTGAACCAGACGTTGCCATCGGCACCCAGGGCGATACCGCGCGGTTGGCTCACGGATGACGGCAGCGAAAATTCGCTGATTGCGCCGTTGGGTGTAATGCGCCCGATGCGCCCCGCATCCAGCTCGGTGAACCAGATGTTGCCGTCGGCCCCGGCGACGATATCAAACGGGTTGCTGCCCGAAGACGGTAACGCAAACTCGGTCACCGCACCGGACGGCGTCATGCGTGCGATCCGGCTGGCACCCGATTGGGTGTACCAATAATTTCCGTCGGAACCTTTGGCGATGTACTGCGGTGCGCTGCTGGTGCCCGCCGCTTGTTGGCTGATTCGGGCGGCGTCATACGCGAAGCCGGCAAGGCTCACGCGGTAGCTGCGGCCATCACTGGCGTTGAAATTCAGATCCGCCTGCCGGAGATCCTTGGCGGTGGGATTGAATCTCAGCGTGATATTGCAAACACCGTTAGGGGCGAGCGGCGTATTCGCGCAGGTATTGGCGGGCACGAAAAAATCGGCCCCGCCGATTCCGGCAATGAACAAGCCGCCGAAAATCGTTACCGGCGAGGTGGCGAGGTTGGTGACTCTGAGCACCAGATCGGGGTTCGGCCTGCCGACATCGGCATCCGCAAAACCGACCGACGTTGCCACACCTAGCGATTGATCACGCGTTGCCCGCAGCGCGGCGGCGGCATCGACAATTCCCGGGCCGCAAATGCCGGTGTCACAGGTGCTGTCGGGAAAAGGGCGCGCGGTCGCCGCCAGAATGCGCGTCACGGCCGTGGAATCGAGATCCGGCCGGATCGCGAGCATCAGCGAAACGATGCCCGTCACCACCGGTGCCGAAAAACTGGTGCCAATGACACCAGACACGGTCGCCGTACCCGGAACTGTCACGCCGGTGTTGCCGAGTGAGGTAATGACGCCCCCGCCGTCGCCGCCGGGTGCGGTTAATGTCACTTTCGCACCAAAATTCGAGTACGAGGCCTTGCTGCCGCTGCGCCCGATGGCGGCGACATTGATCACGCCGGGACAGCTGGCCAGCGATTGGTCGGCGTTGTTGTTGTCGTTGCCGGCCGAGACAACAATGATCTTGCCCGCCGCAACCAACTGTGAAATCACGACTTGATAGGTGTTGGGGCAGGCGTTGGCGCTGCCCAAACTGAGATTAAGGATTTTCGCGGGATTGGGGTTGTCAGGTACACCGGGAACTTGGTTGCCCGCCGCCCACATCATGGCGTCGGCGATATCGGCGGAACTTCCGCTGCACTTTCCCAGCACCCGCACCGGCAGGATGCGCGCGGCCCAATCGATGCCCGCGACATCCCGGCCATTCTGCGTGGACGCGCCGATTACACCCGCCACCAGCGTGCCATGCCAACTTGAATTGGCGATGTCGCAGGTTGAAAATTCACTCGTCGCCTTGTCCGCTGCCGTGACCCAGTCGCCAGCGTCGCTCGCGTCTGAATCCCGCCCGTCGCCATCATTTGCCCTGACGATACTGGTGATGAAGTCATAACCTGGCAGCAAGCGGCCATCGAGATCAGGATGCGCGGTGCGCCCGGTATCCAATACGGCGATCACGGTATTCACGCTGCCGGTGGAAATGTCCCAAGCCGCAGGCGCATTGATGCCGCCCAGATAATCCGTCAAGTACCATTGATTGCCAAATTGCGGATCGCTCGGGATCAGGTGGGGAAACATTCGATAGTCGGGCTCGGCGTACTCCACTGAGGGATCAGCGGCAATTCTTTTCGCGATGGCTTCGACGTCATTGAGCGGCATCACCTGCGGCAACGCGAGTACTGTTGCGCCGGTCGACATCTCGCGCACAAAATCAAGCTCGACCCCCGCAGTGTCAGATAGCCCGCGCATTGATCGACTGCGTGCGGGAAGTGGTGGCCCGACTGAGGATTTACTGTCGAGCGACCGGTATTTGACGATGATGCGGTGGGTCGCATCCCGTTCTGCCGGGATTGATCTGGCCGCGCGCATCTCCGGCTTTTCCCCAGTCGATTCGGCCAGCGCAGGCAGCGTCCATGCGGCGAATAAAAACACGACGGTCGAAAAACAATATTTGCACATTGACAGGTCAGTTAGAGAAAGAAAAAACAATTCGCGGTGAATCGGAAAATTTAAAAAAGTGTACGACACCGCCGTCATCGCACGCCGCCAATCGGCCACCCGGCCAATTGGACAGCCGTTTGCGGTGGGCGGTTCCCCGCCTTACAACAGCACCCGCTCGATACCGCCCGCATTGGCCTTCTTGACAAACTCCGGCAGCCAATTTTCACCCAATACATGCCTTGCAATTTCAACCACGATGTAGTCCGCCGTCGTGCCACTGTCGTTGTTGAAGCGCGACAACCCTTGCAGGCACGATGGGCAGGAGGTGAGAATTTTCACGTCGCCTTTGAATCCATCGGCGCGAACCTGGTCCGCGCCCTTGCGCATTTCCTCTTCCTTGCGAAAACGCACCTGCGTGGAAATGTCGGCGCGGCTCGCGGCCAGTGTGCCGGATTCGCCGCAGCAGCGTTCGTTTTGCTCGACCGTGGTGCCCATCAATTGGTTGACCACTTTTAATGGCTGGTAGGTTTTCATCGGCGTGTGGCAGGGATCGTGATACATGTAGCGCACGCCGCTCACACCTTCCAGCTTTACGCCTTTTTCCATCAGGTACTCGTGAATGTCGAGCAACCGGCAACCGGGGAAAATTTTCTCGAACTCGTATTTCTGCAATTGATCCATGCAAGTGCCGCAGGACACAATCACGGTTTTGATGTCGAGATAATTGAGCGTGTTGGCGACGCGGTGAAACAGCACGCGGTTATCGGTGCTGATCTGCTGGCCTTTGTCGGCGTCGCCTGCGGCTGTCTGCGGATAGCCGCAGCAAAGATAACCTGGTGGCAGCACCGTTTGCACGCCGACGTGATACAGCATCGCCTGTGTGGCGAGGCCCACTTGCCCAAACAAGCGTTCGGATCCACAACCGGGAAAATAAAACACCGCCTCCGCATCGGCCGCTTTGGTGGCGTCGCGGATGATCGGCACGATGGTGTTGTCTTCGATATCGAGAAGCGCGCGCGCGGTTTTTTTCGGCAGGCCGCCCGGCATCGGCTTATTGATGAAGTGAATAATTTGCGCTTTGAGGGCGGGCTTGCCGATGGTGGCCGGGGGGCGTTTGGTTTGAATCTGCGGCAGGAAAAACTTGGTCGCAAAGCCGTGCGCGAAACGCTGCAATTTGTAACCCCAATCGATCATCAGCGCTTTGACGATTTTGATGGTCGTGGGATTGGTTGCGTTCAGATAAAACATCGCCGCCGCGGTGCCGGGGTTGAACTTTTTCTTGCCTTGTTTGCGCAACAAATTGCGCATCGCAATCGACACATCGCCAAAATCAATATCGACCGGGCACGGGCTTTTGCATTTGTGGCAGACGGTGCAGTGATCGGCCACGTCGGAGAACTCATCGAAATGCCGCAGCGATACGCCGCGCCGCGTCTGCTCTTCGTATAAAAACGCTTCGATCAACAATGAAGTCGCGAGAATTTTGTTGCGCGGCGAATACAGCAAATTGGCGCGCGGTACGTGGGTCGCGCACACCGGTTTGCATTTTCCACAACGCAGGCAATCCTTGATTGAATCCGATATCGCGCCGATTTCCGATTGTTCCAGAATGAGCGATTCAGTGCCGAGCAAGCCGAAGCTGGGTGTGTAGGCGCGCGCGAGATTGCCGCCGGGCAACAGTTTTCCGGCGTTGAAACGGCCATGAGGATCGACCCTCATTTTGTAGTCGACAAACGGTTTGACTTCTTCGGCCGTGAGGAATTCAAACTTGGTGATGCCAATGCCGTGCTCGCCGGAAATCACGCCGTTCAATTTGCGCGCGAACGCCATGATGCGCGCCACCGCCTGATTGGCTTCCTGCAACATCGCGTAGTTGTCGGAGTTCACCGGAATGTTGGTGTGGACATTGCCGTCGCCCGCGTGCATGTGAAGAGCCACGAACACGCGGCCATGCAACACGCTTTTGTGCAGCGCATCGATTTTTGACAGCAGCGCGACAAACATCCGCCCGGCAAAAATTTCGCGCAACGGTTCGCGCAATTCGCGTTTCCATGATGCGCGCAATTGGTAGGTTTGCAGCAGTGTGAACAAGGTGACGGAGGCATCCTCGATGTCAATGGCATTGGCATTGGGAACCACCACGCCCAACTCGCGCAACGCCGGCGCCATCCACGCCGCCGGTTCATCCAGATGTTCAAGATAAAACCGCCAGCGCGCCGCCACGCCATTCACCAGCGCCAATGCGTCCTGGCGCTTCGAGCCGATCAATTCTTCCTGCGAAATTTTAACGTCGTCTTCATCGATCGGGATCGGCCCTTCTAGATACGCCGCCATTTCATCGGCGAGCTGCAATTTATTCTTGAGCGACAACTCGATGTTGATGTGCTCGATGCCTTCCGAATAATCGCCGAGGCGATTCAACGGAATGACCACGTCTTCATTGATCTTGAAGGCGTTGGTGTGTTTGGCAATGGCCGCCGTGCGCGCACGGTCAAGCCAGAATTTCTTGCGCGCCTCCGGCGTCACCGCCACGAAGCCTTCGCCGTGCCGGGCGTTGGCGATGCGCACCACCGCACTGGCCGCTTCCATCGTGGCGTTCTCATCGTCAGCAACGATATCGCCGATCAACACCATTTTTGGCCGCAGATTGCGCCGCGATTTGGTCGCGTAGCCGACCGCTTTCAAATAGCGTTCATCCAGATGTTCAAGCCCGGCGAGAATGGCGACGCCGTGATTGTCCAGATAATCCTTGATCTCGACAATCGATGGCACAGCTTCCTTTACCTGCCCAAAAAATTCCAGACACACGGTGCGGATGTGCTTCGGCATGCGATGCAAAATGAAGCGCGCCGAGGTGATGATGCCGTCGCAGCCCTCTTTCTGGATACCCGGCAGCCCGGCCAGAAATTTGTCGGTGACATCCTTGCCAAGCCCGGTTTTGCGAAACGTGGCACCGGGAATTTTCAGCAGTTCTTCATTGACTAGTTTCCTGCCGCTCTCGTCGAAAGTGCGCACCCGAAACGTGGCGAATTCCGCATCGTGAATTTTGCCGAGGTTGTGGTCGAGGCGCTCGACTTCCATCCACTCGGCGTTCGGCGTCACCATCCGCCATGAGGCGAGATTGTCGAGCGCAGTGCCCCACAGCACGGCCTTTTTTCCGCCCGCGTTCACCGCGACATTGCCGCCGATGCAACTCGCGTCCGCCGATGTGGGATCACACGCCCACACCAGGCCCGCCAATTCGGCCGCCTCCATCGCGCGCTTGGTGACCACACCCGCTTCGCAACGAATGGTCGCGACCGGCTCAGTCACGCCCGGCAATTGAATGCGTTCAACTTCACCCAACGCATCAAGTTTCTCGGTGTTGATGACGGCGGATCGTTTCGACAGCGGTATCGCGCCGCCGGTGTAGCCGGTGCCGCCGCCGCGCGGGATGATGGTCAATTCGAGATCGATTAACGCCTTCACAATCGGCGCGATTTCCTCCTCGGTTTCCGGATGCACCACCACAAACGGGTATTCCACCCGCCAGTCGGTGGCATCGGTCACGTGCGAAACGCGCGCGAGACCATCGAAGGCAATGTTGTCGCGGCGCGTGACTTTGAGCAATCGCCGTTCAATTTTCTTGCGGAAGTCCCACGTATCCGAGAATTCCTGCTCGAACGCATTCACCGCGCGATGGGCGCGCTTCAAGAGTTCAATGACTTTGTTGGAACGCGATTCAAACTCGTCGTTCAGCAACGCCACCGCGCTCGCCTGATCGACTTGCCGCCGCTTCTCAATCTCGCCCAGCCGATGGCGCATCGCCTCGGTGATCGCATAGCGACGCTTGGGGTTGTCGAGCATGTCTTCCTGCAAATACGGGTTGCGCTCCACCACCCAGATATCGCCCAGCACCTCGTAGAGCATGCGTGCGCTGCGACCGGTTTTGCGCTCGCCGCGCAATTCCTGAAGCATGTCCCAGGCATCCTCGCCGAGCAATCGCATGACGATTTCACGATCCGAAAACGAGGTGTAGTTGTAGGGGATTTCGCGCAGGCGTGGTGTCGTCCCGGCGTCGCCGGCTTCGTTGTCGGTGTCGCTGGCTATCGGCGCGGTTTTTGCGGGCGCGAGGACTGGGGAATTGGCTGCCATGTAGATGGGCGGTTGAGATGGGCGGTTGAGATGGGCGGTTGCCGGAACGTGGGGAGAGGTAAAGGTGGCGTGAATGAAGGTCATTGACATTTTACCGCGCGGCACAATCGATCACGGATATGGAACTATCGTATCGAATCGCCGTTGGGGATGGTGCGGCGCGGCAGAACGCGCCGTGTTAATATTTTAGTTGTCCGCCGCTCGACAAAACAATAAAAACCAAGTACTGGCAAGGCTTTTCGGCCTTTTATGCTCGGAAACCCGCACCAGTGCTTGCGTTTCACTTTGGTTCAATGTGCATGTCTGCCACCCCGCAACATCATTCATCCCCCGTCCGGCTGCGAATTGCCTCGCGCGAAAGCCGTCTCGCGATGGTGCAAAGCGAATGGACGGCGGCGAAACTGCGCGCGCTTTATCCTGCCGCCAAAGTCGAGATCATTGGCATGACCACGCAGGGTGACCAGATCCTCGATAAACCGCTCGCGCAAATCGGCGGAAAAGGTCTCTTCATCAAGGAACTCGAAGTGGCGATGAGCGAGGGGCGCGCCGATATTGCCGTGCATTCGATGAAAGATGTGCCGATGACGCTGCCCGCCGGATTTGCGGCGGTGATCGTTGGCGAGCGCGAGGATGTGCGCGATGCGTTTGTCTCGAACCGGTTTGCGATGATCGAGGAGTTGCCGCCGGGTGCAACGGTGGGCACCTCAAGCCTGCGGCGTGAAAGCCAATTGCGGTCGATGCGGCCGGATTTGAAAATCGAAGGATTGCGCGGCAACGTCATTACGCGGCTCGCGAAACTGGACGCGGGCATTTACGACGCGATCATTCTCGCCGCCGCAGGGCTGTCGCGGCTGGGAATGAAGGCGCGGATTCGCGCCTGTCTCGACCCTGCGCAGTATTTGCCGGCCATTGCGCAGGGCGCGCTCGGCATCGAATACCCCACTGATCGCGATGATGTGGCAGCGTGGCTGGCCCCGTTCGCCAACGCGAATACCACGGCAATGGTCAGCGCCGAGCGTGCGCTCGGACGCGCGTTGACCGCGAGTTGCGATGTGCCTCTGGGTGCCAGCGCGACGTTGCGCGGCGGCTTGCTTCATCTCGACGGATTTGTGGCAATGCCTGATGGCAGCCGCATGATTCGCGACGCAATTTCCGGCGATCCGGCGGATGCGGAAAAACTGGGATTGGCGCTGGCCGGGCGGCTGCTCGCGGCGGGTGCGGACGAGATTCTCGCGAGCCTCGGACGCCATGCCTGAGGACCGTCCCCTGACGGGACTTTCCATCGTCGTCACGCGCCCGTTTCCTCAGGGAGCAATTACCGCCAAAGCACTGCGCGCAGCCGGTGCGGTGGCGATCGAATTTCCGGTGCTTTCGATTGCGCCATGCGCCGCCACAATGGATGCGGAAATTCTGGCCCACGCCTATGCGGTGATTTTTGTCAGTGCCAACGCGGTTGAACATGGTGTTGGATTGTTGCGGGCCAATGGTGGAGTGCCCGCGCGTGCGCTGGTGGCGGCCATCGGCGAAGCGACCGCGCGCGCATTGCAGGCCGGCGGATTTGCCGATGTTGTGTCACCGCAACAAAGTATCGACAGTGAAGGCCTTTTGGCGCTGCCGCAATTGCAGCCGGCCGCCGTTAAGGGGCAACATATCATTCTCGTTCGCGGAAAAAGTGCGGGCGGCGGGCGGCGGGTGCTGGAAACAACGCTCAGCGCGCGCGGCGCAAAAGTGACGGCGCTGGAATGTTACGAGCGTCTGGAATTTTCGCCACCGATCGCGCATATCGAATCGCTGGTTGAATCGTTGAAGGTGAATTTTGCCGTGATGGCACTGAGTGTGGAAACCATTGAGAGCATGATGAAGTTGTTCGCCGCGCACCCATCGTGGCTGCGAAACGCGTGGTTGCTGGTGCCGCACGCGCGGGTGGCGGTGGCGGCACGGGCGCGCGGTTTCACGCGCGTGGCCGAGGTTGGGATGTCCGCCGAATCGCTGATTGCCGGGTTGCTTCGATTGAAGCCGCGCCTGGGCCTTCAGAAAAATTGAAACGAATAAATGGCGAACATGGAAGAATTCAAATCTGAATCTGAACCCCGACTTCCGCGCGTGGCGGGTGGCCTCGGGGGTACGCCGCTGATGGTGGTGGTCATCGCGGTCGCGAGTCTGGCGCTCGCACTCTGGAGCCTGCTCTCAAGCCGCGACACGGAACAAAGTCTTACCCAAAGCCTCGGTACCAAATTGGCCGAGCAAGGTGACGCGCAAAAGCAGGTCGCCGCCAAGCTCGAATTGCTTGGCAAGGATTTGCGCGATTCGCAAAACCGCGTCGCGCAACTGGAAGGCAAGTTGTCCGAGTTTCAGGGGCAGCGGGTGGCGATGGAGGAAATGTACCGCGAACTTGCGCGCGCGCCTGACGATTGGCTGCTCGCGGAAATTGAACAGACACTCAACATCGCCAGCCGCGAACTGACGCTGGCCGGCAACGTGCGCGCCGCGCTGATCGGTTTGCAGGCCGCCGACCAGCGGCTCGCGCGCGCCGACAAATTGCAAGTGGTGCAATTGCGCCGCGCCATCACGCAGGATATGGAGCGCCTGAAGGCGCTGCCGCTGGTTGACACGCAGGGCGTGAGCGTGAAACTGGACAATCTGATGAGTCTCGCGCCCTCGTTGCCGCTGGCGGTGCCGGATGCGATTGCACCCAGCGCGCGCGAAATTCGCGCCAACGACGCCAACGACAATATCGCGTTGCGCTTCGGCAAGGATTTGTGGCATGAAGTCACGCAGCTCGTGCGTATCCGCGAAATCGACAGCGGTGACCCGGTGCTGCTGTCGCCGCAGCAATCGTATTTCCTGCGAGAGAATCTTAAATTGCGATTGCTGTCTGCACGCACGTCGCTGAATGCGCGCGATGAAACCAACTACAAGGAAGACCTGAAACTCGCGCGCGCCATGCTGACAAAATATTTTGATCCGAAAGCCAAGGTTAACGTCAATGCCGTGACGATGCTGAAACAGTTGGCGGAAAATCCCCTGTCGATCACCGCACCGGACATCACCGCGAGCGTTGCTGCGGTGCGCGCCGCCCGCGCCGCGCGCGAACGAACAGGTCGGTAGGCACGCCATGTCGACGCCGATCCGCTGGGCATTGTGGTTGTTGGGCCTTGCCGCGTTCGCGGTTGCCATCGCGCTCGCCGGTCGCCACGGCAGCGGCTATGTGGTAATGGTGCTGCCGCCGTTGCGGATTGAACTGTCGGCGATGATGTTCATCATTTTGGCGATTGCGTTATTCGCGTTCGGCTATTGGTCGATCCGGCTGGTGATCGCCACTTACGGCCTGCCGCGCCAACGCCGGAAAGCCCGCGCTGAGCAGGCGCGCGCGACCAGCCGAGATGCCGTGTTCGCGAGCCTGGAATCGCTGTTCTCCGGGCGTTTCCGCGATGCCGAAGAAAAGGCGCGCGTGGGGATGCAGCACGAGGATACGCGCGATCTCGCGGCGGCGTTGGCCGCATGGGCCGCCTATGAAGGCGGCAATTCCGGCGCGGCGGTTCCATATCTGGATCGCATACTTGGCGAAGGCGGCGGCAAGGCGGCGAACATGCGCGACGCCTCAAAGGCCTACATGCTGCTTGCCGATGGCCGCGCGCACGAGGCACGCGAACTGTTGAAGAGTCTCGCGTCGAATGACCCGAAAAATCCCGGTGTGCTGAAAATGAAGGTCGAAGCGGAAATGGCCGACAAGGCCTGGGATGACGTGCTCGCCACGCTCACACCACTGGCGCGTTCGGGCATGTTGCCGGCTGCGGCGGCGCAGCAAATTCGCTTGAACGCGGAAATCAATTTGATCAAAGCCAAGCCGCACAATCGTGAAATCATCATCGCGGCATGGGAATCGCTGGACAGCGCCTCGCGCTACGACCCGGTGATGGCGGTCACGGTCGCCAAACGCCTTGCCGGTCTGGATTGCGGCGACGACGCGCGGCGGGTGGTGGAAGAAGCCATCGACAAGCGCGGGGCCGATGGCTGGGACGAATCACTCGTCGCCATGTACGCCGCCTGCCGGGGGGACTCAACGCTTGCGCAGATCGAGCGCGCCGAAAAATGGCTGAAGCAGCACGCGCGCGATTCCGTGCTGCTGGCGACGCTCGGCAAGCTCTGCATGCGCCAATCGCTGTGGGGCAAGGCGCAAAGCTATCTGGAAGCCAGTGTCGCGTTGCAACCGACACTCGATGCACATATGACGCTGGCTCGGCTGATGGAACAAATGGGCAAGCGCGATGAAGCGGTGCGCCATATTCGGCGTAGCGCCGAATTGGCCAAATAGTCAGCGGCATGACCAGTGAGCCGGTGGCGTGGACGCGAGACGGCTACGAAATCACCACCGACCGCGCACGCGTGGATATAACTGCGGTACATCGTTACCTGAGCGAAGATTCCTACTGGGCCAAGAGTATCCCGCGCGACGTGGTTGAGCGCGCCGTCCGCCATTCGCTGACTTTTGCCATTCTGAAGAACGATGAATTGGCCGGTTTTGCGCGTGTGACCAGCGATCGCGCGACGTTCGCCTATATCGGCGATGTGTTCGTGCTGCCAACGCATCGCGGCAAAGGACTGTCGAAGTGGTTGATGGAGTGCATCAGCGCACATCCGGAATTGCAGGGGCTACGGCGCTGGATGCTGGCGACCCACGATGCGCATGGGCTGTACGCGCAGTTTGGATTCGCACCGCTCAAGGCGGCGGAACGCTGGATGGAAAAGCACAATCCCGGCGTGTATTCAAAGGATAAACACTAGCCTTGGTGCGGTGTTCAGGGGATTTATGCCTGGAAATGCGCGCCAAATGGCGATCTGTGCTTGATTGTGCGGGGAAGATCCGTCTTGGGTATCGCCGAAACTCAAATCGCGGGGCCATCTCGCAACTTCGCGT